>JBKJRE010000561.1:0-3656 GCA_046594775.1 Rhizobiaceae bacterium
TGCGATCAGGAGAAGATGGACAACGAGATAATACCCGGGATGCAGAAACTGCTCAAAGCCTTCCGCGCTGCCGCCTTGCCTGTCGTCCATGTGACGACTGCGTATGAAATCACCGACCGCAATGCTTCATTCACCGACATGGGTTTGTGGCACGACAAGATTCCGATCGAAGTGGTGAACCTGGCCGACAAGAATCTCTGGGCGATTGACAGCCGCATTGCGCCGGTCGAAGGCGAGTA
Organism: Rhizobiaceae bacterium; assembly: GCA_046594775.1. Classification (GTDB taxonomy): domain Bacteria; phylum Pseudomonadota; class Alphaproteobacteria; order Rhizobiales; family Rhizobiaceae; genus CAMYMG01. Next base: position 240 of record JBKJRE010000561.1, read on the forward strand.
TACTCTCATGAAGAAGCGGGCCTCGTCCTTCCACGGTACCGAACTCGCTGGCATCCTGCGCGCCAATAACGTGGACACGATCCTCGTAACTGGCGTGACGGCCTGTGCTTGTGTGCGTCAAACCGTCTGTGACGGGCTCGCAGACGGATTTCGCACGATCGCGGTCAAGGAATGCATCGGTGATCGCGTTCCGGGCGCGGTAGCCTGGAACCTCTTCGACATCGATGCGAAGTTCGGTGACGTCCAAACGGTCGACGAATGTGTGGCCTATATTGACGGTCTCGCAAAAATGTCCGTCGCGGCCGAATAGACCCACCGACTGTTTCGCCTGTCGAAATCCTGCACTAAAGCGGCCTAAGGGGCGCATCCCAGGATGCGCGTGATGCCGAAGATGACCGCGGCGCTGTTGGCTTCGACGGCGTCGCGACCTGGATGCATGAAACATTAGGCAGAACAAGGAAACCGCGCCGATGCGGCCCCAACAAATATGAGGAGGATGATATGGCAAGAATTGGCGTGGACGTCGGCGGAACCAATACCGACCTGGTGCTCGAATGCACGAAGGGCGTCTATTATCACAAGGTCCCCACGACCCTGAAGAACCAATCGATCGGCGTCGTTGACGGCGTCCGCGGTATTTGCCTGATGGCAGGGATCGAGCCTTCGGAGGTCGAACTGATTGTGCACGGCACGACAACCGCGACCAACATCACGATCGAACATAACGGGTCCGAATGTGGGATGCTCACGACGATGGGTTTCCGCGACATTCTGCATATCGGCCGGCATAAGCGGCCTTACAACTTTTCACTTCATTTCGACGTGCCATGGCAGAGCCATCCCCTGGTGAAACGCCGCAACCGGATCTCCGTCGCCGAACGCATCCTCCCGCCGACAGGAGCGATCGAGACGCCGTTGGACGAGGAAGCTGTTCGTACCGCATGCGCGCTATTCAAGAAACGCGGGATCAACTCTGTCGTCATCGGCTTCATGTTCTCTTTCCTGAACGACGCGCACGAGGTTCGCGCGAAAGAAATCGTTCTGGAGGAGATGCCTGACGCCTACATCACGCTCTCCTCGGAAGTGGCGAATGTCATGCGCGAATACGAACGGTTCTCAACCGCCGCAATGAATAGCTACGTGGGTCCGAAAACCTCGTTCTACCTGCGTGACCTGGAATCCAAGCTGCGTGAGGCCGGCGTCATGTCGAAGCTCCGGATCATGCAGTCCAACGGCGGTGTTTCCACCGTGGAAAGCTGTGCAAAGCGGCCGGTGCGCATCTTGATGTCCGGTCCGGCCGGTGGGGTGATCGGTGGGGCGTCTGAAGGCGAGATGGCGGCGGTGCCGAACATCATCACCGTTGATATCGGCGGTACATCGGCCGATATCTCCACGATCCCCGGCGGTACCGTCAAGATCATGAACCCGCGCGATACCTATGTGTCGGGACACCCAGTCCTGACTCCGATGATTGACCTTGTCACTATCGGAGCGGGCGGCGGGTCGGTTGCCTATATCGACGAGGCTGGCGGCTTCAACGTTGGGCCGCGGTCGGCTGGATCTGAGCCCGGACCTGCCTGTTATGGGCGCGGTGGCGAAGAACCCACGGTAACCGATGCGCAGATCGTATTGGGGCGACTTGATCCGGATATGGCGCTTGGCGGTGATCTGCAGCTAGACGCAGCACTCGCAAGAAAGGCGGTCGAGGAGAAAATCGCCAAGCCCCTGGGCATTTCGGTCGCCGAGGCAGCGCTCGGAATTATCAAGATCATCAACAACAACATGGCTCTGGCGATCCGCTCGAATTCGGTCGCCCGTGGTGTCGATCCGCGCGAGTTTTCCATTATGCCATTCGGCGGTGCCGGTCCGCTTCACGGTGTGGCCCTATGCGAGGCTATGTCTGCTCGCGACGTGATCGTGCCAGTGGCGCCCGGGATCACGGCTGCGGTCGGATTGCTGAAGACTGATCTTCAGTACGAACATACCGAGGCAATTGTCACGGAACTCAATGCCGCAAACGATGCCCAAATCGTCCGGATAAATGACGCAGTGGCAAGCTTGCGCGAACGGGTGCAGGCCGAGCTTGACGCCGATGGCATCCCGCGCGACCGACAAAAGTTGAGCGTGGTAGCCGAGTGTCGATATCAAGGGCAGGGCTTCGAACTGCGCGCGGCAATGCCCGACGAGCCGGTGACTCAGTCAAACAAACGCGCCATCATGGAAAACTTCCACGACCAGCATCACTTGGACTACGGCTATAGCTACCGCGAGGCCGAGGTTGAGCTGATCACGCTTCGCTCCATTGGCACCGCTTCGGTTCGCAGAATCGAGATCCCCAAAATCTTGCCGACCGACGGCAGCAGCCCTGACCGCGCATTGATGTTCGTGCGATCGACGACATTTGACGACGGACGCACGCTGGAAACGCCGCGGTATGATCGAACCAAGCTGATGGCGGGAGACAGTGTCGAAGGCCCGGCGATCCTCATTCAGCACAACTCCACCACCCTCGTGCCGCCAGGCTATGTGGCCGAGACGCTGGAATACGGCAATACCCGAATCCGTTCCGTCGGCGCGACCCGAGGAGGAGCAAAACAATGAACGTCATGGCAAAACCCGACCCTGTCGAAACCGAGGTTGATCCGATCACGCTTCAGGTAATCCGCGGATCGTTCGAGACCATCGCCGAAGAAATGGGCCACGTCCTCTACCGGATGTCTTTTTCCTCGATCATCCGCGAAAGCCAGGATCTCGGCGCTGGTCTGTTCGACACCGATTTCAATACACTTTGCGAATCTGAATCGACGCCGATGCATATTGGATCGATACCCGGCTACCTGCGCGGAATCGCCGAGACGCTGGAGGACGGCGAGTGGTACGAAGGCGACGTTGTCGTCCACAATCATCCCTATTTCGGTGCCTCCCACTCGCCCGATCTGGCGATTGTCGTCCCCGTGTTCCTCAAGGGGCGGCTGGTCGGCTTCGCCGGCAACACGGCACATCATGTCGATATTGGCGCAGCCACCCCGGGTCTCATTATCGATGTGCCGGACGTGTTCGCTGAAGGAATGCTGTTTGCCGGCACCAAGCTCTATCGCAAGGGCGAACCCAACAATGCCATGTGGAACTATATCCGGCGCAACTCCCGGGCCGCCGAGCAACTGGTGCGCGATATCGAGGCGCAAGTGGCGTCGGCCCGCCTCGGGGCGAAACGTTTTGTGGAACTCCTGGAGAAATACGGCGAGGGAACGGTCTTCTCAGCCGCCAACCAGCTGATGGACTATGCCGAACGCATGACCCGCCAGCGCATCAGCGAGATCCCCGACGGAGATTATACCGCGGAGGGATGGCTCGATGATGATGGGCGCAATCGTGGTCAGCGGCTGAAGGTCAAGGTGACATTGCGGGTGCGCGGCG
>JBKJRE010000004.1:0-2808 GCA_046594775.1 Rhizobiaceae bacterium
CGAGCGCAGGATCGATTCCCACTGGTAGTTGTCGAGCGTCGACCCGACCCAGGACACCGAGGGCAGCAGGACGTAGTATTTCACGTCGAGGATGCGCGCCGTGTTGTCGGCGCGCTCCACATAGGTGCCGATCTGCGAAAAGTCGAAAATCTCGTTGCGCAGCATGGTGCCGTAGAAGGATCCCCGGATCAGCGCCGTGGCCCGTTTGATCTCGTCCAGCACCTGCGGCAGCTCGCGCTCGTCGATGGGATCGGCCAGCATCCGCTTCAGCGCCATCCAGGCCTCGTTGACGCTTTCCCAGGTTTCACGCGTCAGCGCCGTACGCACCATGCGCGCGTTGAACCGGGCGGTCTCGATCGACGACATGGCGCTCGACGGGTTGGACCGGTCGCGAAGCAGATAATCGGATACGGCGTCTGCGGTGTATTTTTCGTGCTTCTGCCCGAAGCCGTTGTCGGTGCCCGCTGAAAGAACAACCGACTTCCACTCTTCTTCGGCGCTTTGGGTCCGCGTCAGCGCCATGCGCAGGCCGGCGTCGACAAGGCGAGCCATGTTTTCCGTCCGCTCGATATAGCGGTTCATCCAGTAGAGGCCGTTGGCTGTACGTCCAAGAAGCATGAAAAATCCTGTTTTCGCCTAGTCGTCCAGCACCCAGGTGTCCTTGGTGCCTCCGCCCTGCGAGGAGTTCACCACCAGAGAGCCTTGCTTGAGCGCGACGCGGGTCAACCCGCCGGGCACGATCTGGATGCGGTCCGAAACCAGCACATAGGGCCTGAGGTCGACGTGACGCGGCGCCAGGCCGGCCTCGGTCAGGATCGGACAGGTCGAGAGCGACAGAGTTGGCTGCGCAATATAGTTCCACGGCTTGGCCTCAACCTTCTTGGCAAAGGTCTCGCATTCCTTTTTGGTCGATGTCGGCCCGACCAGCATGCCGTAGCCGCCGGATCCGTGAACCTCCTTGATGACCAGGTCCTTGATGTTCTCCAGCACGTATTTCAGGCTGTCGGCCTCCGAACACCGCCACGTCTCGATGTTCTGGAGAATGGCCTTGCGGCCGGTGTAGAACTCGATGATCTCCGGCATGTAGGAGTAGATCGCCTTGTCGTCGGCGATGCCGGTGCCGGGCGCGTTGGCGATGGTGATGTTGCCGGCCCGGTAGACGTCCATGATGCCCGGTATGCCGAGCGCCGACTCGGGCCTGAAGCTCAGCGGATCGAGAAAATCGTCGTCGACCCGCCGGTAAAGCACGTCGATCTGCTTGTAGCCCTCGGTTGTCCGCATCGCGACATGACCGTCCACCACCCGCAGATCGTGGCCCTCAACCAGTTCCACGCCCATCTGGTCGGCAAGAAAGGCGTGTTCGAAATAGGCCGAATTGTAGCTGCCCGGCGTCAGCACGGCGATGGTCGGCGCCGTCTTCAGCTTTTCGGGACGCACCGCCGCCAGCGATTGGCGAAGCAACTGCGGATAGTTCTCGACCGGGCGCACGCTGATCTTCTGGAACAGCTCGGGAAAGAGCTGCATCATCGTCTCGCGGTTCTCGAGCATGTAGGAAACGCCCGACGGCGTGCGCGCATTGTCCTCGAGAACGAAGAACTCGTTCTCGCTGGTCCGCACGATGTCGACGCCGATGATGTGGGTGTAGACGCCCGCCGGCGGGCGCACGCCGATCATCTCGGGCAGGAAGGCGGCATTGTTGGCGATCAGATACCTGGGAATTCGCCCGGCGCGCAGGATTTCCTGTCGGTGGTAGATATCGTCCAGAAAAGCGTTGAGCGCCTGGACCCGCTGCTCGATTCCCTGCGTCAGCCTGCGCCATTCCGACCCGGAAATGATCCGCGGAACGATATCGAACGGGATGAGCCTTTCGGCCGCCTCTTCCTCGCCATAGACCGCGAAGGTGATTCCGGTCTTGCGAAAAACACGTTCGGCATCGCGCATCTTTTCGGCGAGCCGGGCCGGATCCTGCAACTTCAACCAGCGGTCGTAGGCCGCGTAAGAATTTCTCAGGCCGGCACTCTCCGGCATCATTTCGTCAAACGCAACCAATCGCGAACTCCCTGTATGCGCATTTCAATGGCCTCGCGCCCGAAAAGCAAGTGCAATTGCGAAATTGACGTGCGCTTCCAGCGCCTGGGAGGCCGTTTCCATGATCGGCGGGCACATGCTGGCCCCACCTCGCGGCAACCCGCACCGCAATATCGGAATTCGCTGAAACTGGCCGGCCTTGTGTCTCGTATGATATTATATCCGCGCCGCGTCTTGCGAAACGCGCGTCCGGTTTCTGATACGACAAGAGGGGAGACAACACATGGTCCGAAAACTTGCCGCACTCATGGCGCTTCCGCTCCTGCTTGTCGTTTCCGCCTTTGCCGGTGAAGCCGAGATCAAGTCCGCGCAATCAACGATCGACTCCCAGCTGAAGGCCTTCCTTGCCGACGACGGCGCGCTTGCCTACTCCTACGCCGCGCCAAACGTGCAACGGATTTTCCCGAGCGTCGACATCTTCATGGGCATGGTCGAAAGCGGCTATCAGCCGGTCCGCAAACCGAAAAACTACGCCTTCGGCAAGGTCCAGGAAATGAGCGGCACGTCGATCGTCCAGCAGGTGATGATTCTCGGGCCGGACGGCAAGGACTATGAAGCGGTCTATACGCTCGAACTGCAGCCCGACGGCGTCTACCGCATCACCGGCGTCAGCCTGCGTACCTCCAACGCGCTGAGCACCTGAGCGAATAGAAGCTAGAGCGCTTCAAGGTTAGATTGAATCATTCTGCCGGAGGCAATTCGAGACAAGGTCGAGGGGTT
>JBKJRE010000010.1:0-2742 GCA_046594775.1 Rhizobiaceae bacterium
ACACAACTGCCAAATACGCATTGAAACCCTATGTTAGGATCAGCCAAGCCGGTCCTGGGCACTTGTAGTATCGGGATTGCGGGTGAGTAAAAGGAGAGCAATCTTGCAATCCGACGCATTTGTGTTTTTCGGCGCGACTGGAGATCTGGCCAGAAAGAAGGTGCTGCCGGCGTTGCTGGCGCGGACGCGTGACGGGCGCCTGGACATGCCGGTGATCGGTGTGGCGCGCAGCGACTGGTCCGACAACCGCTTTCACGATTTTGCCCGCGACGTCATCGTGCCTCGCACCCCGGCCGAGCACGACGCTTCTGACCGGCTCGCCGCCAATATGCGATTTGTGTCGGGCGACTATGCCCTGTGGCGGCCTATTCGGGGCTCAAGGTGGCTCTAGGTGGAGTCAGTCGCCCGCTGCATTATCTGGCCATCCCGCCCGTCACAACGGTCGTGCCACGGCAGGGTCAATACGCGCATCGAACCCCACTCGAAGCCATGGATATGCCGCCCGATCATACCATCGACAGCATCGCGGAATTGGCACAAGACGGGCGGCTGTCCGAACTTGTCGTCGCCACACGCCAAGGAAGGGAAGCCCCATGAAGCCGACTACCGAACTGCACGCCTTTGGTCAAAGCCTCTGGCTGGACAACATCACCCGAGCGATGCTGGATAGCGGCACCCTGAAGCGCTACATCGATCTGCTTTCCGTCACCGGGCTGACCTCGAACCCGACAATCTTTCAGCACGCAATCGGCGGCGGAGACGCGTATGACGCTGATATTTTCGCGGCCCCGCCGGGCACGGACACCGAAGATCTGTTCATCGCCATGGCACTGGCCGATCTGGGGCAGGCAGCTGACCTGTTCGGATCTAGCCACAAAGTCAGTGGCGGCACGGATGGCTGGGTCTCGATGGAGGTTTCGCCGCTGCTGGCCGATGATGCGCCCGGCACGGTCTCGGCGGCCAAAGCCCTGCACCATCGGGGCGCGCGCGAAAACCTGTTCATCAAGATTCCCGGCACCAAGGCCGGAATTGCGGCCATCGAAGAAGCCACCTTCGCCGGCATCCCGATCAACGTGACGCTGCTGTTTTCCGCCGCCCAGACCATCGCCGCCGCCGAGGCCAGGATGCGCGGGATCGCGCGCCGGATCGAAGCCGATCTTGACCCGCGCATTCATTCGGTGCTGTCGCTGTTCATCAGTCGCTGGGATGTGGCGGTCGCCGACAAGGTGCCGGCGGACCTGCGCAACCGTCTTGGCATCGCCGTTGCTGGTCAGACGCTGCGTGCTTTTGGCGAATTGCAGGCAAGTGCACGTTGGCGCAGACTAGCGGATGCCGGAGCCCCGGCCCAGCGGCTGCTGTGGGCCTCGACCGGGACCAAGGACCCCACCGCATCCGATGTGCTCTATATCGAAGCATTGGTGGTCAAGGGCACCATCAACACCATTCCCGAAAAGACCCTGCATGCCTTTGCCGATCATGGCCGAGTGGGGCAAGGTGTGGCTGCGGATGGGGGTGATTGTGATGCGGTCATCGCCCGTTTTCAGCAAGCTGGGATCAACACCGACACGCTGGCCGCGCGCCTTCTGCTCGAGGGCGCCGACGCCTTCGTGAAATCCTGGCAACAGTTGATGCAGGGCATCGACCAAAAGCGCAAGGCAGGCCAGCCATGACGCAGACCCGGCCCTTGCCCCCGCTGCGCCAGAGCCCGGAATGGCAGGCGCTGCAAGATCATCGCGCAAGCATCTCTGCCACATCGCTGCGCGAACTGTTTGGTGCCGACCCAGACCGCGCCGCGCAACTGACGGTCGAGGGGGCGGGGTTTTACCTGGATTATTCCAAACAACGGGTGACGGCTGAAACCATGCGTCTTTTACTGGCGCTGGCGCAGGCGCGTGGCGTGACCGCGCGGGCCGAGGCGATGTTTGCAGGCCAGCCCATCAACACCACCGAGGATCGCGCTGTTTTGCACGTCGCCCTGCGCGCACCGCGCTATAGTCGCATTACCACCGACGGCGTTGATGTGGTGCCGCAGGTGCATGCGGTTCTTGACCACATGGGCCAGTTTGCCGACGACGTGCGCGAGGGGCGCTGGCTTGGTCATGACGGGCGGCGCATCCGCAACGTTGTCAGCATCGGCATCGGTGGCTCGGACCTGGGGCCTGTCATGGCCTATGAAGCGCTGCGTCATTACTCGCGCCACGACATGCGGTTCCGGTTCGTCTCGAATGTCGATGGCACCGATTTCACCGAGGCCACGCGCGGCTTTGACCAGGCCGAGACCCTGTTCATCATCTGCTCGAAAACTCTTACCATGCTGGAAACCCTGACTGTAATCGCCGGAGTTATAATCCCTCACTTAAGCGGCCGGGTATTCGGGTTGCGCCGGAGTAAAAATGCGGCAGCAGATAGCCTTTTGCCGGTTTGGCTGAAGGCGGAGGGATGAAGGGCGTGGAGCTATATGGACGGGTTCGGCATGCGGTTCAGATCGAGGGTCTGAGCCGGCTCGGGGCGGCACGACGTTTTGGGATTGATCCTCGGACGGTCGCAAAGATGCTGGTGTTTTCGGTGCCGCCTGGCTACCGGCGTGGCGGCGCACCGAAGCGACCGAAGCTGGATCCTTTTACGGCGATCATCGATCAGCTTCTGGAAGCTGACCGGACCGGGCATTCGAAGCAGCTTCATACGTCGAAGCGGATTTTTGAGCGGCTGCGCGACGAGTATGGCTATGGCGGCGGGATGACG
>JBKJRE010000169.1:0-2831 GCA_046594775.1 Rhizobiaceae bacterium
TCTCCTGCGCTTCGTCGCGGACCTGGTCGACCGAATGCGCGAGGCGGACCCCGCCTTTGGCATCGAGGCCGAGTTCGGTGAACTTGCCCTTGCCGCGGCCGCCGGCATGGATCTGGCTCTTCACCACATAGAGTGGTCCGGGGAGCTTCTTGGCCGCAGCCTCGGCTTCGCCCGCCTTGAAGACGGGAACGCCTTCGGCCACCGGCGCGCCGAACGACTTCAGCAGGGCCTTGCCCTGGTACTCGTGAATGTTCATGTCGCCCGGATTCCTATTTCTTGGCCAGGTTCGGTGCGATCTTGACGCAGGCTTCGCACAGCGTCTGGACCGATTGGACCGACTTTTCGAACATCTTCTGCTCGGCCTTGTTCAGGTCGATCTCGATGATGCGCTCGACGCCGCCGGCGCCGATCACCGTCGGCACGCCGACATAGAGGTTCTTGACGCCGTACTGCCCCGACAGATGCGCCGCGCAGGGCAGGACCCGCTTCTTGTCCTTCAGATAGGCCTCGGCCATCTGGATGCCGGAGGCGGCGGGCGCATAATACGCAGAGCCGGTCTTCAGCAATCCGACGATCTCGGCGCCGCCGTCGCGGGTGCGCTGCACGATCTGGTCGAGCTTTTCCTTGGAGGTCCAGCCCATCTTGACCAGATCCGGCAGCGGAATGCCGGCAACCGTCGAATAGCGCGGCAATGGCACCATCGTGTCGCCATGGCCGCCAAGCACGAAGGCGGTCACGTCCTCGACCGAAACCTTGAACTCGTCGGCCAGGAAATGCCTGAAGCGGGCCGAATCCAGAATGCCGGCCATGCCGACGACATGGGTCTTGGGCAGGCCGGAGAATTTCTGCAGCGCCCAGACCATCGCGTCGAGCGGGTTGGTGATGCAGATGACGAAGGCCGTGGGCGCGTATTTCTTGATGCCGGCGCCGACCTGCTCCATGACCTTGAGATTGACGCCGATCAGATCGTCCCGGCTCATGCCAGGCTTGCGTGGCACGCCGGCCGTAACGATGCACACATCAGCGCCCTCGATGCCGGCATAGTCGTTGACGCCCTGATAGCGGCCGTCAGTGCCTTCGACCGGGGCGGACTGGGCGATGTCGAGCGCCTTGCCCTGCGGCATGCCTTCCGCGATGTCGAACATGACGACGTCGCCGAGTTCCTTGAGCCCGATCAGATGGGCGAGCGTGCCGCCGATCATGCCAGAACCGATGAGGGCTATCTTGCTGCGTGCCATGAGAGGAATTTTCCCTTTATCTGTGACCGGGCAAATGCCAGTGCCAGCGAGGAGTCGGGGCCAGAGAGAAGATGGGGCCGATGCCAAAACTGCTGGTTGGCAATAGCGCTGCAGGTCGCATTTTTCAAACGATTATTTGGCGCTGAATGTTTTCAATAGGTTAGCTTATCCGCGAATTACGTAAACGTCAAGTAATTCTGGCTCCTTCTTGAGCTGAACAGGTTTCGAGCCATTCCTTTCCCTGCATTTCGACAAGCCGCGACGCGGTGCGGGCGAATTCGAAACCTTCGGTTCCCGTCTTCCCAGCATAGAGCGCGTCCGGATCGGCTTCGGCGCTCATGAACAGGCGCGCATGGCTGTCGTAGAGCGTGTCGACGAGGAGGATGAAGCGCTTCGCCTGGTTGCGCTTTCCGTCGCCCAGAACGGGCACGCGATCGATGAACAGGGTGGAATAGCGTGCGGCGATGGCCAGATAGTCGCGGGCGCCCAGCGGCTTGTCGCAGAGATCCGCGAAACTGAAGCGCGCCGCGTCGCCGGCAGCCAGCGGTACAGCCACCTTGCGGCCCTTGACGACAACAGTCTCCGGCCTCGCCCGGATCGCGCCGGTCACGGCTTTCCAGGCAGTTTCCATCGCTGCGTCCGTTTCAGCCGACAGCGGCGTCAGATAGACCGGCATGCCGGAGAGCTTTTCCAGCCGGTAGTCCTTTTCGGCGCAAATTCCGATAAGCTCGGCGTTGCGCTTCAGGATGCCGATGAAGGGCTCGAACAGCTGGCGGTTTAGCCCTTCGCGGTAAAGAACGTCCGGCGCGACGTTCGACGTGGCCACCAGCACGACGCCATCGGCGAACAGTGCCGAAAACAGCCTTGACAGGACCATTGCATCGGCGATGTCGGTGACTGAAAATTCGTCGAAACACAGCACCCAGGCGTCCCCGGCCAGCGCTCGGGCTACCGGCGGGATGGGGTCGTCTTCCCTGGCCGTGCCGTTCTTGCGCTCCAGCCGGTGTTGCTGGATGCGGTCATGGACGTCGGCCATGAAGGCGTTGAAGTGGACCCGGCGCTTGCGGCGCACCGGCAGCGTCTCGAAAAACAGATCCATCAGCATGGTCTTGCCGCTGCCGACGCCGCCATGAATGTAGAGGCCTTTGACCGGCTCCAGGGAGCGGCGGTTCTTGGCGAACAGCCACCCCAGGGCGCTCGATTTGCGCGCCAGCCGCTTGGCGCGGATTTCGCCGGTCAGCCTGTCGAGAGCGGCCACGACCGGCTGCTGCGCCGGGTCGTCGCTGATTTCGCCCGTTTCAACGAGATGCGCGTAGCGCTGGGCGACGGTCGGATGGGGCTGGATGCCGTCACGCAGGTGCATCTGTTATTCTGGCGGAAGGGATCGGAAGTCCGGACTATCGATAGAGCGAGATAGGCAATCCGGTCGAGGTCTGTCCATTGAATTTTTCGGAGCCTGAAGAATACAGCCTGGCAACCACGCCGCCGCTCTCGTCGTAGAGTGACAGCTGCTTGCCTGCGACATTCCACGATTTGACGGTGTCGATCGGGGCAGGGCAGCGCAGCGGACCGGCGCGGTAGCCGGCGCCGAAC
>JBKJRE010000264.1:0-2855 GCA_046594775.1 Rhizobiaceae bacterium
AATGGCATCGGTCGCGCCCGGCAGCGCCACCGACTGTGCGGCGCCCTGCTCCGCGGTCACCGTGTCGAATGTCCTGATCATGTTAAGGCGCGATTGAGCGTCGATGTGGGGGTACCACAACGCCACGATGTCGGCGTTGGTGCCGGCGGCAAAGACAGAATCGGCGCCGAAACAATTTCGCTCGAAATCGTAGCCCGCCGCAGCCATCAGGTCGTTGGCCAGGCGCCGGTCTCCATCGGCAGCCTGCAAGGCCATGAGATCGCCTATGGCGAACCAGGTCTTCTGGAAGTCGACCAGCGTCCCGTCCTTGTCGAACAGGATCCCCTTGATATCCGGCAATTCGCTTACTCCCCGCGCAAACCATGGATATGGCGCACGAGGCCGGCTGTCGAGGCGTCACTTTCTGCGGCGCTTTTCTTGCCCTCGACGACAGGGAGCAGGCCGGTGGCGAGTTCCTTGCCGAGTTCGACGCCCCACTGGTCGAAGGAGTTGATGTCGAACAACACACCTTCAACGAAAACCCGATGCTCATAGAGCGCAATCAGCCTGCCCAGCGTATAAGGGTCGAGCGTCTTGTAGAGCAGCGTCACCGAGGGCCGGTTGCCGGTGAACACACGGTGCGGCGCGATCCTGTCGACCTCGCCAGCGTCCATCCCCTTGGCCAGCATCTGACTGCGGGCCTCGTCCAGTGTGCGGCCTTTCATCAGGGCCGCCGACTGCGCCAGTACATTGGCGAGCAGAAGATCGTGATGGTGGCGCAGATCCGGCTCATGCCCCGTTGCCGCGGCGAGAAACTCCACCGGAATGACGTCCGTGCCCTGATGCAGCAACTGGAAGAAGGCATGCTGCCCGTTGGTGCCTGGTTCGCCCCAGACCAGCGGGCCAGTCGGCGTGGCAACGGCGAAGCCGTCGAGAGCCACGTGCTTGCCATTGGATTCCATGTCGAGCTGCTGGAGATAGGCCGGGAACCGCGACAGGCGCTGGTCGTATGGAATGACGGCGCGGGCCGGATAGCCGCAGATGACGCGATGCCAGTAGCCGACAAGCCCCATCAGGACGGGAATGTTCGCTTCCAGCGGCGCGGCAAGGAAATGCTCATCCATCGCGTGAGCGCCAGCCAGAAAGGCGTGAAAGTTCTCCGCTCCGACCGCCATCATGATCGGCAGGCCGATGGCGCCCCACAGGGAATACCGGCCACCCACCCAGTCCCAGAAGCCGAAGACACGATCTGGCGCTATGCCGAACGCGTCGACCTTGTCGAGGGCCGTGGACACGGCCGCGAAATGTTTGGCGGTCGCCGCCTTGCCAAGCGCGGCCTCGACCCACCTCCTCGCCGTTTCGGCGTTGGTCATGGTTTCGATGGTGGTGAAGGTCTTGGAGGCTATGATGAACAGCGTCGTGGCGGGATCGAGCCCCTTCAAGGTGTCGTGAATATGCGCGCCGTCCACATTGGAGACGAAGTGCGCGCGGGGTCCATCGTGCCATGGCGCGAGCGCCAGTGTCGCCATGGCCGGCCCGAGATCAGATCCGCCAATGCCGATATTGACGATGTCGTTGATCTTCTTTCCCGTCGCGCTGGCGGCCTTTCCCGACCGTATGGCCTCGGTGAACGCGCGCATCGCATCCAGCACGGCGTGGACATCGGCAATGACGTTCTGGCCGTTCAGCAAAAGCCTGGCGCTGCGCGGCGCGCGCAGCGCTGTGTGCAGAACCGCCCTGTTCTCGGTGATGTTGATCTCATCCCCGGCAAACATGGCGTCACGACGCTCGGGAACGCCGGCGGCGCGCGCCAGCTCCGTCAACAGCCGCATCGTTTCCCCGGTAACGGCGCATTTCGACCAGTCCAACAGAAGGTCGGCGCTGGAGACTGAAAATCGCTCAAAGCGCCTGGGATCGGATGCGAATGCCGCCCGCATGTCACTGGGCGCGCTCGCATGGCCAGCACGCAACGCATCAAGCTGCGCATCAAAAGACAAATCTGCCACCATCGGACTCCGCGAACACATGGGATTGGCCGCACCTTAATGGAATTCGTGGTCGGCGCGAAAGTAGCCTGCGCCAAGCAAACCGGAAAAGCGAACCAGATTGACGAACAGGGCCCCACAAGGCCGCGGATTGGGCCAGGGAGGACGCATCACCGCCATAGATGATTGCAATCAGAAAAATTCATTGGCGTAATGCGTTGGACCAGAAGTACAAAATGCTGGTCCAGAATTCCTGTCTGAATACGGGAGGAGTGCATCATGCCACAGCGAAACGACACCGCCATCTGGTCGGGGCTTTTCCATATCTCGGCGGAATCCGGCCAGACCCTGCAAGCGCAAATTCGCCAGGCGATCGTCGCGGCGATCCTGGACCGCCAGATTGCCGCCTCCATGCCCCTGCCCTCCTGCCGCATCCTCGCCGAGAGGCTTGGGGTGGCGCGCGGCACGGTCGTGCTGGCATTTCAGCAGCTTGTCGACCAGGGCTTTCTGGTGGCGCGCGAACGACGCGGGCATTTCGTCAACCCGGACGTTCTGGCAACGCCGGCCAAGCCGCACCAGAAATCGGCCGACAATATCAACGAGATCGACTGGAAATCGCGGCGCAAGATCGTGGCCAGCGACATGCCCGGAGCGTCTAATCACCAGAACTGGATCAAGTCTTCCTATCCGTTCGTTTACGGCCAGTTCGATCCGGCGCTTTTCCCCACGGCGGAGTGGCGCGAATGCAACCGCATGGCGCTGGCGGTCCTCGAGATCCGCAACTGGGCGGCCGACATGGTCGACCGCGACGATCCGCTGCTGATCGAGCAGATCCAGGCGCGGCTCCTGCCCCGCCGCGGCATCTTCGCCAACCCCGACGAGATCATCGTG
>JBKJRE010000349.1:0-13119 GCA_046594775.1 Rhizobiaceae bacterium
CGTAGCTGCGAGACCGGGGAGGTTCCGTCCAGAGGTTCCCCTGGGGGTAATACGGCCCCCGCGCGCCGGAGATAAAGGCGCACATCGCCCGCCTGGCATAGCATTCCTTGGGCGGGACGCAGCTGGAACGGACGGGAACGGAAATCGCCGGACGGGCGGGTCGCAGGACCGCCTGTTACTATTTAGACAGCGGTCGCGACCCGCTCGTCTTCCCGACTTCGGCAATGGCCAGATGCGAAAGCAGGCGTGGCGGCGAACAGTCTTGCCCGTTGCGCACCGCGCGCCGCCCTTGCCGCTCAACAGCGCATCGGTTACGACGCGCGCGAAACATCTGGCACCAGAGCACCCCGAAGAGCGACTTTCATGGCCGACAAATCCGAAAAGACCAAAGCGCGGCTGCCGCGCGGCTTTGTCGACCGCTCGCCCGACGACATCCGCGCCGTCAACGAGATGGTCGAAAAAATCCGCGAGGTCTACGAGCGCTACGGCTTCGATCCGATCGAGACGCCTTTGCTCGAATACACCGACGCGCTGGGAAAGTTCCTGCCCGACCAGGACCGGCCGAACGAAGGCGTGTTCTCGCTGCAGGACGACGATGAGCAATGGCTGTCGCTGCGCTACGACCTGACCGCGCCGCTCGCTCGCCATGTCGCGGAAAATTTCAACGAAATCCAGCTGCCCTACCGCACCTATCGCGCCGGCTGGGTGTTCCGCAACGAGAAGCCGGGTCCCGGCCGCTTCCGCCAGTTCATGCAGTTCGACGCCGATACGGTCGGCGCGCCGTCTGTCGCGGCGGACGCCGAAATGGCGATGATGATGGCCGACGTCATGGAAGCGCTCGACATTCCGCGCGGCGACTACGTCATCCGCGTCAACAACCGCAAGGTGCTGGATGGCGTGCTGGAGGCCATCGGGCTTGGCGGCGACGAGAATGCCGGCCGCCGGCTGACCGTGCTGCGCGCCATCGACAAGCTCGACAAGTTCGGTCTGGAAGGCGTGCGCCTGCTGCTCGGCGAAGGCCGCTGGGACGGCGGCAAGGAAGGTGAGGGCGATTTCACCAAGGGCGCGGGGCTGGATACAAAAAATGTCTCATTTGTGGTGGACTATCTATCAGCTACTTCGGGTCAATCGTTTGTGGATGACACCGAGTATCCGCAGGAGAGGCGGGCCGACGCTCAAAGTGAGATCGTCGGCGGCCGGAAATCATGGATAGACAATCATAAGAACGTTGATCTGGCGATCACCAAAGTCTCTGAAACGAAACCGGGACTTGAAGCGCTACTTGAGTTGAAAACGATCTTCGAGATCGTTGAAGCCGCAGGATATGGATCCCGTAGAATCCGCTTCGACCCCTCCGTCGTCCGCGGTCTCGAATATTACACCGGCCCGGTCTACGAAGCCGAGCTGACGGCGAAAATTCCCAACGAAAAGGGCCAGCTTGTGCAGTTCGGCTCGGTCGGCGGCGGCGGCCGCTATGACGGGCTGGTGTCGCGCTTTCGCGGCCAGCCGGTGCCGGCGACCGGCTTTTCCATCGGCGTCTCGCGCCTGATGACGGCGCTGAAGAATCTCGGCAAGCTCGGTGAGAGCGAGGTGCTCGGCCCCGTGCTGGTAACCGTCATGGACGGCGACACGGCATCGATGGGCAAGTACCAGTCGTTCACGCAAAAGCTGCGCGCCGCGGGCATCCGCGCCGAAATGTACCAGGGCAACTGGAAGAAATTCGGCAACCAGCTGAAATATGCCGACCGGCGCGGCAGCCCCTGCGTCATCATCCAGGGCGGCGACGAGCGCGCCAAGGGCGTCGTGCAGATCAAGGATCTGGTCGAGGGTGCGCGGCTTGCCGAAAACATCACCGACAACGCCGCCTGGCGCGAAAGCCGCCCGGCGCAAATCGAGGTCGCCGAGGCCGATATCGTCAAGACGGTGCAAGGCATCATCGAAGCGCAGAAGGTGGAGCGCGCGGGTGGCTAGACTGTCCCGGCGCCAAACGCTCGCCACTAAGGGGGAGGGTGCAGCATGACCTCCCGCTATCCCGATATCGCGCCGGCCATCCAGCAACTGTTTGCCGAGCGTGGCGCCGGCCCGGTCGACGTGCCGGTGATCCAGCCGGCCGATCCTTTTCTCGACATGGCCGGCGAGGATCTGCGCCGCCGCATTTTCCTGACCGAGAGCGAGACCGGCGAAATGCTGTGCCTGCGGCCGGAATTCACCATCCCCGTCTGCCTCGGCCACATCGCCAGCCAGTCCGGCACGCCGCGCCGCTACGCCTATCTCGGCGAAGTGTTTCGCCAGCGCCGTGAAGGCGGCAACGAATTCTTCCAGGCCGGCATCGAGGATCTTGGCGACGCCGACCGCGCCCGTGCCGACGCCCGCTCGCTGGCCGATGCGCAGGCGCTGCTCGAACTGACGCTGCCCGGCCATTCGCTTCGGATCACGCTTGGCGACCAGACGATTTTCGAGGCGGTGCTGGCCGCGCTTGGCCTGCCGCGCGGCTGGCGCATGCGGCTTGCCCGCGCCTTCGGCTCGGCCGAGATGCTGAAGGCAGCGCTCGCCGATCTCGCCCACCCGCCGAAGAACGGCGCGCTGCCCGAGCCCGAATCCGCGCTGGTCGCGGCGGGCGATCTCGAAGGTCTTGCCGCCCACATTGCCGCCGGCATGGCTGAGTCCGGCCTGTCGCCGTCGGCCGGGCGAACACCGAGGGAAATCGCCCGACGGCTGGTCGAGAAATCCGAGCTGCGCAGCGTTCGCCTGTCGGCCGAGGCCTTCGCTGCGCTGGAAGACTTTCTCGCCATCGATGCGCCGCTGGCCGCGGCGGCGGACACGCTGGAAAAATTCGCGGGCTCGGCCGGCCTGTCGCTCGGCGCGGCGCTTGCCGCGTTCTCGGCCCGCGTCGAAGCCATCGCCGGTCAGGGCCTGCCGGCCGAAACAATCCGCTACGATGCCGCCTTCGGCCGTCCGCTCGACTATTACACCGGCCTTGTCTTCGAGATTTCGGCCGGCCATGGCCCGCGCCCGCTGGCCGGCGGCGGCCGCTACGACAAGCTGCTCACGCTGCTTGGCGCGCAAAAGCCCATCCCCGGCGTCGGCTTCTCGGTCTGGCTCGACCGCATCGAAGCGTTGCGGGGGGAAGCCCGATGACCATCACCCTCGCGCTCCCGTCAAAGGGCCGGCTCAAGGATCAGGCGCTCGAGGCGCTGGCCAAGGCCGGCCTTGCCGTAAGCCTGCCCGGCGACGGCCGCAAATACCGCGCCCGCATCGAAGGGCGCGACGATGTCGAGGTGGCATTCCTGTCGGCCTCCGAAATCGCCGGCGAACTCGGGCAGGGCAGCGTCGACCTCGGCATCACCGGCGAGGACCTGGTGCGCGAAAACCTTGCCGACTGGGAGCGCAAGGTCGAGATCGCTGCGCGGCTGGGCTTTGGCCAGGCCGATGTGGTCGTGGCGGTTCCCGACGCCTGGCTCGATGTCGAGACGATGGCGGATCTCGACGATGTCGCCGCCGACTTTCGCCAGCGCCATGGCCGCCGGCTCAGGATCGCCACGAAATACTGGCGGCTGACTCAGCAGTTCTTTTCGCAGAAGCACGGCATCCAGGTCTATCGCATCGTCGAGAGCCTGGGCGCCACGGAAGGCGCGCCCGCCGCCGGCTCCGCCGACGTCATCGTCGACATCACCACCACCGGCTCGACGCTGCGCGCCAATCATCTCAAGATTCTGGGGGACGGGGTCATCCTGCGCTCGCAGGCCTGCCTCGTCCGCTCGCTCCGGCAACGGGATCCGCGGGACGAAGCGGCTCTCGACGCCATCGCCGCGGCGGTCGCCGGCCGGGGTTGATATCAGGCGGCGGCGAGCATCACGCTCTTCAGCCGGCGCATGATCCGGGCGAGTTCCACGCACTCCTCATGCCGCGCGCTGTTGCGCCGCCAGGCCAGGCATACGCTGCGCGCCGGCATCGGCTCGGCGAAGGGCACGACCTTGAGATTGCTGGTCGCGCCGCCGGCCGAAATCGCCATTTCGGGGATCAGCGTGACCCCAAGCCCATGCGCCACCATCTGCAGCAGCGTCGTCAGGCTTGTGGCGCCGTAACTCGCCATGGCCACCGGCTTGACCTTGCCGCAGACCGCCAGCGCCTGTTCGCGCAGGCAGTGGCCTTCCTCAAGCAGCATCAGCCTTTCCAGCGCCGGGCTTTCCGGCGGCACCGGGGGTGCGTCGAAAACCGGATCGTCGGCCGGCACGGCCAGGAAGAAGCGATCGTCGAACAGCGGCTCGGAAACCAGCCCCGGAAAATCGAGCGGAAGTGCCGCGACAAAGGCATCGATGCGGCCGGTCGCACTGTCGTCGACGAGCGAACCGGTCACCGCCTCGCGCAATTCGAGCCGCATCTCGGGGAATTCCCGCTTCAGTTCGGGCAGCACATGCGGCAGCAGATAAGGGGCAATCGTCGGGATGATGCCCAGCCGGAAGCGCCCTTCCATCATCAGCCGCCCGCGCCTTGCGGTCGCCTCGATATCGCGGATTTCCGAGAGGACGCGCTGGATGCGTGGCTGCAAGGCCAGCGCCTCGTCGGTCATCCGCACTGCCTTGCCGCCCCGCTCGAACAGACGGCAGGCCAGCCTTTCCTCCATTTCGGCGATCTGCGCCGACAGCGCCGGCTGGCTGACGCCGGACAACTCCGCGGCACGTCCGAAATGCAGCGTCTGCGACAGCGCGTCGAAATATTGCATCTGGCGGATGGTCATTCTTATCATAGGCGCAGCCTATCGCAATGAACAGCAAAGGCAATTTGTCTTTATGAAGCGGACGAGCTATTCTGGGAACCATTCCAGTATGGCGACGTCCAGTCAGCCGCGCTCCAGCGGTCACAATGGTTTGATAGAACGTCGACAACGAATTCCAGACAGGTCGGAGGATAGAGATGGACGCAAAGACTGACGACAGGGGCCCGGGCAAATGCCCTGTCATTCATGGCGCCGGCGATGGCACGACCAACAGGGACTGGTGGCCCAAGCAGCTGCGCGTCGACCTTCTCAACCAGCACTCTTCCAAATCCGATCCGCTGGGCAAGGCGTTCAACTACCGCGAGGCGTTCGCAAAGCTTGACTACCAGGCGCTCAAGAACGATCTGCGCCAGCTGATGACAGACTCACAGGACTGGTGGCCGGCGGATTTCGGCCACTATGGCCCGCTGTTCATTCGCATGGCCTGGCATTCTGCCGGGACTTACCGCGTGGGCGACGGGCGTGGCGGCGGCGGCCGCGGTCAGCAGCGCTTTGCCCCGCTCAACAGCTGGCCGGATAATGTCAGCCTGGACAAGGCGCGCCGCCTGCTGTGGCCGATCAAGCAGAGGTATGGCCAGAGCATTTCCTGGGCCGACCTGATGATCCTTACCGGCAACGTCGCGCTCGAGACCATGGGCTTTCGCACCTTCGGTTTCGCGGCGGGTCGCGAGGACACATGGGAGCCGGACCAGGATGTTTACTGGGGCCGCGAAACCACTTGGCTGGGCGGCGACGTCCGCTATGCTCAGGGCTCGGACGGCGTGGAAAAGCCGGGCGATGAAGGCGTTCTGGTGTCTGACGACGATGCCGACGGCCAGATCCATTCCCGCAATCTCGAAAACCCGCTCGCAGCTGTGCAGATGGGCCTGATCTACGTGAATCCGGAAGGTCCCGACGGCAATCCTGATCCGCTGCTCGCCGCTAAGGACATTCGCGATACCTTCGGCCGCATGGCGATGAACGATGAGGAGACCGTCGCGCTGATCGCCGGCGGCCACACCTTCGGCAAGACGCACGGCGCCGGCCCGGCCGACAATGTCGAGGTCGAACCGGAAGCCGCCGATCTGGAGTCGCAGGGCCTGGGCTGGCACAACCGCTTCGGCTCCGGCAAGGGCGGCGACACCATCACCAGCGGTCTCGAAGTCACCTGGACGCAGACGCCGGTGCAGTGGAGCAATTTCTTCTTCAGAAACCTCTTCGATTTTGAATGGGAGCTGGAGAAATCGCCGGCCGGCGCGCACCAGTGGGTGGCGAAGAATGCCGGCGACGTTGTCCCGGACGCGCATATCCCCGGCAAAATGCGCAAGCCGACCATGCTGACTACCGATGTCGCGCTGCGTTTCGATCCGCAATACGAGAAGATTTCTCGCCGGTTCCTGAACGACCCGCAGGCCTTTGCCGAGGCCTTCGCGCGCGCCTGGTTCAAGCTTACCCATCGCGACCTCGGTCCACGCTCGCGCTATATCGGTCCCGAAGTGCCAAAGGAGGAGTTGATCTGGCAGGATCCCGTGCCGGCGGTCGATCATCCGCTGGTCGACGAAGCCGATGCCTCGGCCCTGAAGGCCAAGGTCCTCGCCTCGGGCCTGACCGTATCTGAACTGGTCGGCACGGCCTGGTCCTCGGCCTCGACCTTCCGCGCTGGTGACAAACGGGGCGGCGCCAACGGCGCCCGCATCCGGCTTGAGCCGCAGAAGGACTGGGCGGTAAACCAGCCGGATCAGCTCGCCAAGGTGCTCGAGGTGCTCGAGGGCATCCAGGCCGAGTTCAACCAGAGTGCGTCCGGCGGCAAGAAGGTCTCGCTCGCCGACCTGATCGTGCTTGCCGGCAATGCCGGCGTCGAACGGGCGGCGAAGGCGGCCGGCTCCGATGTGTCCGTGCCGTTCGCCGCGGGTCGCACCGATGCCACTCAGGCCCAGACCGAGGTGGCCTCCTTCTCCTATCTGGAGCCGGTCGCTGACGGCTTCCGCAACTGGCAGAAGGCCCGTTACGCGGTGCCTGCCGAGGCGTTGCTGATCGACAAGGCGCAGCTCCTCGGTCTCACGCCGCCGGAACTCACGGTGCTGATGGGCGGCCTGCGTGCGATCAACATCAACACGGACGGCGCCAAGCACGGCGTATTCACCGACAGGCCGGGCGAGCTGGCCAATGATTTCTTCGTCAACCTGCTGGACATGGACACCGAATGGAAGGCGACGTCCGAAGCCAGGGAGGTGTTCGAGGGACGCGACCGCAAGTCGGGCGAGGTGAAATGGACCGGTACCAGGGTCGACCTTGTATTCGGTTCCAATTCGGTCCTGCGCGCTCTGGCCGAAGTCTATGCCAGCTCGGACGCGAAGCAGAAGTTCGTTAATGACTTCGTCGCCGCCTGGACCAAGGTGATGAACGCAGATCGATTTGACCTAGCCTGAGTCCGTGGGACGGACCCTTGACGGCAGGCGCGGTTCAACCCGCGCCTGTTTTCGTTTCGGGCATCGCTTGTGGGGACAAACAATTCTGATCGCCGGGGGCGACCCGCTTGTGTCTGTCCTCATCACCCGATAGCTAGGCCCCATACGGGCAACCGAAATCGGGAAACCAGACCATGCGCCTTGGCGGACGGCTCGCAGCAGCCATCGACGTGCTTGAAGATATCGCGCGGCGTCACCGCCCGGTGGCGGAGGCGCTGAAGGATTGGGGCGTATCGCATCGCTTCGCCGGGTCAGGCGACCGCGCGGCCATCGGCAATATCGTCTACGACGCCCTGCGCCGCAAACGCTCGGCCGGATGGCTGCTCGGCGCCGATACGTCCCGTGCCATCGGTTACGGGGCGCTACTGCTCGAGTGGAACCAGACCCCGCAATCGCTGAACGACGCCTTGCGCGACGACAAGTTCGCTCCGCTGCTGCTCTCCGAAGAAGAACTTGCCCTGTTGGCGACGCGGAGGCTGGCAGATGCACCGCCGGAAATCCGCGCGGACTGCCCGGACTGGTGCGCGCCGCTGCTCGAAGCCTCTTTCGGCGACTGCTGGGTCGAAGAAGCAGCAGCCCTGTCGACGCGCCCGCCGCTCGACCTGCGTGTCAACACCATCAAGGCAAGCCGGGAGCGCATTCTGACGGAACTGGCCGGTGTCGGCGCAGCAGCGACCAAACTCGCTCCGCTCGGCATACGCATCCCGCCGATAGACGGGTCGGGCCGCCATCCCAACGTTCAGGTCGAGCCCGCTTTCCAGAAGGGCGGGTTCGAAGTTCAGGACGAAGGCTCGCAGATCGCCGCTGAACTGGCGGGCGCTGCTCCCGGCATGCAGGTGCTGGACTATTGCGCAGGCGCTGGCGGCAAGACGCTGGCACTTTCGGCGTCCATGGAAAATCGTGGCCAGATCTTCGCCTACGATACCGAAAAGGCGAGGCTCGCGCCGATCTTCGACCGCATACGGCGATCCGATAATCGCAATGTTCAGGTTCTGTCGAAACCGCAGGAACTGGCGCCGCTTGCCGGCCAGATGGACCTCGTTCTGATTGACGCGCCATGCACGGGATCGGGAACCTGGCGCAGGCGTCCTGACGCGAAGTGGCGCCTGACGCCCAGGCAGCTTGAGGTGCGCCTGGCCGAACAATCGGCAATCCTCGATGCGGCAAAGGCCTACGTAAAACCCGGCGGTCACCTCGCCTATATAACTTGCTCGGTCTTCCGGGAAGAGAACGGTGCGCAGATTGAAGCCTTCACCGAAAGGTCCCCCGAATTTGCGCCGCTCGACCACGCGGCGGTCTGGAACGAGAAATTTCCGGGTAAGGCCGGTCTTGCCCGAATCGACGCGGCGCGCGGCATCACGCTCACGCCCGATCGCAGCGGAACTGACGGCTTCTTCTTCTGCATGCTTTCAAGGCTGCAAGGATTGCAGTAGATCAAGGTCGGGCTGTTGGGGCCGGGATTTTTGGGAATCGACAGAGACAACCCATGGACCAGTTCATTGCCGACCTGACAAACCCCGAGAATGCTTTTGGGCACGTCAACTACATACTGATTATCCTCTCCGTTTCGATGAGCAGCATGCGCTGGCTGCGCATTTTTGCAATCGCAAGCGGCATCACCGGCGTGATCTACTATGGCTTTATCGTCTCTGACGAGATCAGTGCGATGTGGGAGTCTGTTTTCACCACGGTGAATGTCATCCAGCTCGCCATCATTCTTCTGGCCGGCAGGCGTCGCAAGACCAATGAAGACGAGCAGTTCTTTATCGAAACGGTCATGCCGACGCTTGAGGGAAATCTGCGCGCCCGCATGCTCAAGCTGGCGAGTTGGCAGACACGGGAGCCCGGCGAGGTGCTGGTTCAGGAAGGCCAGATGTCGCCCGAACTGGTGTTTATCGCCAAGGGTGCGGCAAGCGTGGAAAGGGGCGGCGCGCTTGTCGGGGTCTGCGGACCAGGCGACTTTCTCGGCGAGATGAGCTTCCTGACCGGCAAGCCTGCCTCCGCCACGGTGCGGGTGGCCAATGAAACACGCTGCTGTGTCTTCGATCCCGGCATGCTCAGGGTCCTGACCGACAAGAACCCGGCGATCAGACAGACTCTCGAAGTCAGCTTCAACCGGAATCTCGTCGGCAAGCTTGAGCGCATGAACGACGCAAATCGCAGCGTCGACGGCGAGATTGCTGAAGCTGAGGCAAAATCTGCCTTGCCCGGGACTTGATCGGACAGCGTTTTGCGCCAGATGTCGCTCATGCTCACAAAACGCCGGCAAACCTCATGATCCGCCGTCCCTTGGTTCTGCTTTTCTTCCTCGTCCTTGTTCTCGGCGGCGGGATGCTGATCGGCCTGCTCAACATGCCAGGGTCATGGTATCAGGCGCTTCAAAAGCCCGGGTTCAATCCGCCGGCCTGGCTGTTTGGACCGGCCTGGACAACACTCTACGTGCTCATTGCGATAGCTGGCTGGCGGGCATGGCTGCTCGACCGCTCAGGTCCCCTGATGAAGCTGTGGTGGCTGCAACTGGCGATCAATTTCCTCTGGTCGCCGGTGTTTTTCACAATGCACCTGATCGGGCTCGCCCTGGTTGTGATTGCAGCGATGCTCGGGGCGATCCTCGCTTTCATCGCTGTCGCCTGGCAGCGTGACCGGCCATGCGCCCTTCTCTTCCTGCCCTATGCCGCGTGGGTTGCCTTCGCCACGCTTCTCAATGGGTCGATCTGGCTGCTGAACTAGGACCGGAGCATGGCGGTTGCTGCAGTGCAGCATTTGAAGATTGCTTGTGACCGCCGGCTTTGCGATAACCGCGCTGAATGCAGGGCAGGCCGATGGCAGCAGCAAAGATCGTTCCAGACGCCGACTACGAGGAGCGCGTGCGCGCTTCCTTTGCGCGGCAGAACGCCATGTCGACAATCGGTGCGGAACTGACACTGGTGACGCCGGGTATGGTCGAGATCGAGATGCCGTTTTCGCCAGCATTGACCCAGCAACATGGATTTCTCCATGCAGGCGTCATCTCGACGGCGTTGGATTCGGCCTGTGGCTATGCCGCGTTTTCGCTCATGCCTGAAAACGCGGCCGTCCTCACCATTGAGTTCAAGGTCAATCTGCTGGCCCCCGGAAAGGGCGTACGCTTTCTGTTTCGTGGCTCGGTGACCAAGCCGGGACGGACCATCATTGTCGCGGACGGGCAGGCCTATGCGATCAGCGAGAACGCCGAAGCCAGGCTTATCGCAACCATGACCGGGACAATGATGACGATCGTCGGGCGCGGCGACATAGAGGGGTGAGGAGCGGTCTGTGCAGCGGACGAAAAGCCAATGATCCGGCTTTTTCGAGCAACCGAAGGCCGAAGTGCAAGCGAGAGGCGGGGCATTGCCGCCGGTTGGCCGGCGCCCGTCTCGGACTGCCGATGTGGCGTGGGCATGAGGAACAATGGTCGGTGAACGTCTGAAAAGCATCGCTGGAAGGTCCGTCCTTTTCGTCATGGCCGCGCAAGCCGAATACGGGCCGCGCCTTCAAGCTCTGTTCAAGCCGCTGATGACCGGGGTTGGACCGGTCGAGGCTGGCGTTGCGCTTGCCGCTGCCCTTGCCGACCTCAAAGCTACAGGGCGGTCGCCAGATCTCGTCGTCTCGCTCGGCTCCGCCGGCAGCCGGCGTCTGGTGCGCACCGAAGTCTATCAGGCCAGTTCGGTGAGCTATCGCGATATGGACGCCTCCGCTTTCGGATTTGAAAAGGGCGCGACGCCGTTTCTCGACCTGCCGGCGACGCTGCCCATGCCGCTTCAGGTTCCAGGCTTGAAAAAGGCGTCCCTGTCGACAGGGGCGGCAGTGATAAGCGGCGCGGCCTACGAGGCGATTGGCGAGGACATGGTGGATATGGAGACATTTGCCTGTCTGCGCGCCTGCCAGCATTTCGGCGTTCGGCTAGTCGGGCTGCGCGGCATTTCCGACGGTCAGGCCGATGTCGAACATGTCGGCGACTGGCTCGAATATCTGCATCTCGTCGACGAAAAACTGGCCGAGGCCGTGCTGACCCTCGAAGGAGCGATAGGCGCGGGTCTGCTCGACATCCAAGGCGATGAGAGTGGGCTGGCGCTGCACTCGCCAAGGCCTGGCAGCGTTAACCCAAAGGATGAGGCATAGCCTGATTCAATTTCGCAGCGCCGTGAATCGATTTCACCGCAACAGCGCGCAACCCATTGCGCCGACTCACAGTTTTCTTTAAACGCCCGCCATGAAAAGCACCGCGCATCCCGACACCGTTCTGATCATCGACTTCGGCAGCCAGTTCACGCAGCTGATTGCCCGGCGTATCCGCGAGGCTGGCGTCTATTCCGAAATCGTCCCGTTTCACCTCGCTGAAGATGCCTTTAATCGCATCAATCCAAAGGCGGTGATACTGTCCGGCGGCCCCGCCTCGACGTCCGAGACCGGTAGTCCGCGCGCCCCCCAGATCGTGTTCGATGCCGGCGTGCCGGTGCTCGGCATCTGCTACGGCCAGATGGCGCTTTGTGTGCAGATGGGCGGAAAGGCCGAAGGCTCGACGCATCGCGAATTCGGCCGCGCCTTTGTCGAGGTGAAAAAGGAATGCCCGCTGTTCGACGGCATGTGGGCGATGGGCCAGCGACACCAGGTGTGGATGAGCCATGGCGACCGGGTGATTTCATTGCCGTCCGGTTTCGAGGTTTTCGGCCGCTCCGAGGGCTCTCCCTTCGCGGTGTTCGGCGATCCGGCCCGCAAGATGTACGGCATCATGTTTCATCCGGAAGTTGTCCACACGCCGGATGGCGCCAAGCTCCTGCAGAACTTCGTTCACAAGATCGCAGGCATCGAAGGCGACTGGACCATGAGCGCCTACCGCGACCACGCGGTGGAGGCGATCCGCAAGCAGGTTGGCAAGGGACGGGTGATCTGCGGCTTGTCGGGAGGCGTCGATTCGTCGGTGGGGGCGGTGCTGGTCCACGAGGCGATCGGTGACCAGTTGAGCTGCATTTTCGTCGACCATGGCCTGATGCGCAAGAACGAGGCCGAAGAAGTGGTGGCAATGTTTCGCGGCCACTACAACATCCCGCTGGTCCATGTCGACGCGGCCGACCTGTTTATCGACGCGCTGGAAGGCGAGAGCGATCCCGAAACCAAGCGCAAGACGATCGGCAGGCTGTTTATCGAGGTGTTCGAGCGCGAGGCCAAGAAGATCGGCGGCGCCGACTTCCTCGCCCAGGGCACGCTGTATCCCGATGTCATCGAAAGCGTCTCGTTCACCGGCGGCCCGTCCGTCACCATCAAGTCGCACCACAATGTCGGCGGTCTGCCCGAACGCATGAACATGCAACTCGTCGAGCCGCTGCGCGAGCTGTTCAAGGACGAGGTGAGGGCGCTGGGTCGCGAACTCGGTCTGCCCGATCATTTCATCGGCCGGCATCCGTTCCCCGGTCCAGGTCTGGCCATCCGCTGTCCGGGCGGCATCACCCGCGAAAAGCTCGACATACTGCGCGAGGCCGACGCGATCTATCTCGACGAGATTCGCAAGGCGGGTCTCTACGACGCCATTTGGCAGGCCTTCGCGGTGCTGCTGCCGGTCCAGACCGTTGGCGTCATGGGCGACGGTCGCACCTACGAATTCGTATGCGCTTTGCGCGCCGTGACCTCGGTCGACGGCATGACCGCGGATTTCTTCCACTACGACATGAATTTTCTCGGCGCTGCCGCAACCCGCATCATCAACGAGGTGCGGGGCATCAATCGCGTCGTCTACGATGTAACGTCAAAGCCTCCCGGGACAATCGAGTGGGAGTGACGGGGCCTACAGTCGGCCGAAACCGGCCATCTTAGCGTGGCATGGAGCAAGCGAGCCATCCGATCGGTGGCAGTAGATACTGTGCTGTCGGCGCCCCGCTT
>JBKJRE010000463.1:0-3352 GCA_046594775.1 Rhizobiaceae bacterium
GAACAGGTACCAGCCGAGCGTCGCCAGCACGAGGATGAGGAAGACTGGCGAGAAGATGCCCGTGCCGCCGCCCCACCCCGCCATGAATTCGGGCGCCGTACCGCCCGGCCGCGGGAGGATGACCAGATTGATGCCTGTAAGCGCCAGAAAGCCCGAAAGCGCGACGATGATGGGCTGCACACGAACCCATATGACGATCAACGCGAAAAGAAGCTGGTACAGCATGCCGAGGCCCAGCGCGACGATAAAGGTCGCAATTGGGCTCGACAGCAATCCTGCGGTCGCCAGCTTCACGACAACCACGTTGATGAAGGCAAGGAGCGGTCCGACTGCGAGATCCACAGTTCCCCGCCCGGCAACAGCCAGTACCATCAGCGAATACGTGGCAAGAATAAGTGGCGCGGCAACCACGATCGCCCCGCCGATACCTGATGGTGTGACGAGGTTGGGGCCCCTGATGACAGCGGTCGAAAAAAGGACCGAGATCAGGGCAATCGGCACCAGCAGGTACGCGCCGGATGAGGAAGAGGACTTTGCCATTATTCTTCGTTGTTCCGCCCCGAGCAGCCTGCGCAGTTATCTGCGGAGGCTGCTAAGAGACTGGTCTGTCAGAGATCGATGACGCGGCGCTCGGTCGGACGTTCGCCGCCCCTGCCACCGCCCGACGATCCTTCAGCCCCGCGAGAAGGCGTGCTCCTGGAACGGCCGGCACGGCGCTTCGGATCGTTCTGGACGATCTTCTTTAGGATCGGCTCCAGCACTTCCTTGAACTTTTCCGGGTCTTCCGAAGACGGGAAATGGCCGCCACCGAAGATCACGCATTCTGAATTCTTGACCTTCTCCGCCGTCCGCACGGTCATTTCGGGCGTGCAGGCGAAGTCATACTCGCCTGTGAGGAAATAGATCGGTATTCTGCCCGAGATCTTGTGAACCTTGTCGCGGAAATCGGAGTCGACCGAGTAGAAATATAGGTCGCCCTTGAATACGCCGGGGCCGCCCTGAGCATAGTACCACCAGGTCTCCCACCGGTATTCATCGGGGCTGTTCGGTGACATCAGACCAAAAACCGAGGTAGCGACAGCCTCGCCGCCGTGGATGTGCGGATGATGAAGCGGATCGATATGCCATCCGGGCGAGTGATCGCAGCCTTCTAGCGCAATCAGCGCGGCAAACTCGTTCTCGTAGCGCAGCGCAAGATCGAGGCAGATGTTGCCGCCCATGGATTGACCCATGATGACCGGTTTTTCGAGATCGAGCGCCCGGCAGAATTCGAGAATGAACTCCGAATAGAAGCTTGTGGTCAGCTTGTATTCGTCTTCCTCCAGGTGCCAGCCGGCTGGCGGCAGAGACTTGCCGTGGCGCGGTAGGTCGAATGCGATGGCGCGGAAATTCGCGGTGATGTCGGCATCGCACAATTGGTGGCGGTATTCGCGGCCGTCGGCGCCGGCGGTATGCAGGCAAACCAGTGGGATGCCTTCTCCCGCCTCTTCGTAATAGGTCCGGTAGGTCTTGCCCTGACAAGTGACATAGACGTAGCGGCCCACGATCTGATCGTGTTTGTTCATCGCTCGCTCTCCTTAAACTTCGCGCATCAGGGACAGCATCCAGTGCATGGCCCTCATATTTTGCCAGAAGGTCAGCTGGTTGCCTTCAATGTGAAGTTGCTTGTGCAGTGGATGCGCCATCGCCCAGATATCGTTGAACATGGGAGGCGGCGTTTTCTGGCTGAATTTGGCCCATGCCGAAGATGGCGCGCGTAGCGCAAATTCATAGCCGAGATCCGACGGTTCAAGTCCCTCGGAAATCTTCTCGATCTTGCCCTTGTGTACCTCGAGAAGGAAGTCGGTGTCGTCAACGCCCAAAACGAATCGCGCATTGAAGAAGCGGCTCATCTTCGGCAGGACGCGATCCTCGTTTACGCGACGCGCCCAGCGCTCGATCCATTCGAGATCGAAAGTTCTTCTGCTGCCAAGTTTGCTCATTTTTCGTTCTCCTGTCTTCTAGGCAGCGGGCAGTGCCGCCCTGGCCGGTCCGTAGGTTGCGGTGAAACTTGTCTGGTCGATGGTGACGGGCAACACGGCCTGCGCAAAGGCGGCCAGATCGGCGTCCGGACGCAGGTCGATGGATTGGCTCTTCAATGCGTAGAGCGTGAAGACATATCGATGAGGCCCGTCCGGGGGCCATGGCCCGCCGTAACCCCGGCCGAAACCAGGAATATTGAATGTCACGAAGTCCGAATTCAATTCCTGCGAACCGGAGGGCATGGTCGCCGTCATCGACGCGCCCTCGGGAAGACCGCGGGCATCGGCGGGGATATTGTAGACCAGCCAGTGGGCGAAGCTGCGCGGAAAGTTGAACTCGGCTGGAAGGTCGGGGTCGGTGATGGCAAGCGCAAAGCTTTGCGTGCCGTCGGGGGCCCCTTCCCACTCGAGAGCCGGCGAGCGCCTGTTGCGCTCGGCAAATCGGTCGGGAACGATCCCGCCCTGCGGGATGTTGGGCGCCAACAGCAGAAAGCCCGATTGATTCATTGTTATCCTCCGACTGATAGCAGGTCGCAGACGCACGGGTCGGGCCATTGGCCTCCCCTCGTCGACTGCCGGACGCCAGGCATCCTCATCGTCGTAGCCATGTGGCTCTTCTCCCGGCAGACGGTCGTCGGGCTTGCGCCCGAATGTGGCGTTCAGGATTCCATGCGAATTGAACGGCGGCTCGAATTCTGACGAAATAACCCCGCCCCTGAACACCAGGACCCTGTTGCAAAGGCCGAGGAATTCCTCGATTTCGGAGGACAGAAACAGCACGGCATTTCCCCGAGCGGCAAACTCCCGGAGATTGTGGTAGAGGTCGATTTTCGCACCGATGTCTATCCCGCGTGCTGGATCGTTGAGAACCAGAACGCCCGGCCGCTCGGCGAAGGAACGAGCAATCAAAACCTTCTGCTGATTGCCGCCGGACAGGGAAGTAATCAGGTTGCCCTGGTCCCCCATCTTGGTCGCCAGCTTCTGCGTCTCGTGCGCAAAGATCGGATTGAGCTTCCCCTTGTTGATGAACTTCAGGAAGCCGCCGGTCGAATGGTCGCCGTAGATCGGCATGCACATATTCTCGAAGATTGAGAGGTTTGGGAATATGCCCTCCTTCTTTCGGTCTCCCGATACATAGGCGATTCCGTTTTCGCGTGCGGTCGCAAGATTGAAGATCGGCTCCGCCTTCTTGTCGCGCACCAGATGGATTTCGCCGTCGAGCAAGCTCTGCACGCCAGCCAGCACACGCACGAAATCTGCCTGCCCCTGACCGTCAAGACCCGTCACGCCGACGACTTCGCCCGGGTAAAGACTAAAATCGAAGGGCGTCG
>JBKJRE010000565.1:0-3107 GCA_046594775.1 Rhizobiaceae bacterium
ACAGAAGGGTCACCGCCGGCGTCACCTTCGGCGCGCGTCTTGCCTTCGAGCGCATCAGCCACGCCTTCGTCAATGGAAACCGGACGCTCGACGATGTCAGTTTTTCCGCAGAGCCGGGTGAGGTCCTTTGCCTGCTCGGGCCCTCCGGCTCGGGCAAGACCACCTTGCTGCGCATTGCCGCCGGCATCGAGCCGCAATCCGCCGGCCGGGTGCTTCTCAATGACCGCGAGATCGCCGGCCCGGCGGTGTTCCTGCCGCCGGAAAAGCGTTCTATCGGCCTGGTGTTCCAGGATTTCGCGCTGTTTCCGCATCTGACCATTCTCGACAATGTGCGATTCGGCCTGACGGCCTTGTCGGGCGAGGAAGCCCGCAAGGAAGCCGCCATCGCGCTGTCGCGCGTCGGGCTCGAGCATTACGCGCAATCCTATCCGCATGTTCTGTCGGGCGGCGAGCAGCAGCGTGTGGCGCTGGCCCGTGCGCTGGCGCCGCGTCCGGCCGTTCTGTTGATGGACGAGCCGTTCTCGGGCCTCGATTCGCGGCTCAAGGACAGTGTCCGCGCCGAGACGCTGTCGATCCTGCGCGAAAGCCGGGCCACGGCCATCGTCGTCACGCATGACGCCGAGGAGGCGATGCGCATGGGCGACCGAATCGCGCTGCTCAGGCACGGCGCGCTGGTGCAGGCCGGCCGGGCCGAGGATCTCTACCTCCGGCCAATCAACCTGTTTGCCGCCGGGTTCTTCTCAGAACTCAATGTTTTCACGGCCCGTGTCGGCAACGGCGTGGCCGATACGCCATTGGGCAAGGTGGCGGCCGAAGGCTTCGCAGACGGGGTCGAGGTCACGGTGGCCGTGCGCATGTCCGGCTTCGATGTCAGCGAAACAGAGGGCGAAACCGTGGCGCGCATCCTGTCGCGGCGCTATCTCGGTGTCGTCGAACTCATCGAATTCGCCATTTCCGGCGCCGACAGGCCGGTTCGCGCAAGCGTGCGCTGCGGCCGTTTGTCCCCCGGAGCACGGGATATCTGGCTTTCGATTCGAAAGTCTGACGTACTTGTGTTTGTATCCGGCGACGAAAACGCATAGATCATCTGCAGAAGAACAATTTCGAGAGAGAGTGACAATGGGTTCGTTTTCAATCTGGCACTGGCTGATCGTGCTTGTGGTCGTGCTTCTGATATTTGGCCGCGGCAAGATTCCCGAACTGATGGGCGACATGGCCAAGGGCATCAAGAGCTTCAAGAAGGGCATGGCGGACGACGAGGAAGAAGAGATCGTCGACGCAAAGACCGTCGAACATCGCAATGACGAGCCGGTCCGGACCGCCAAGCAAAAGGCGTCCAAGAGCTGACATCCCGACCGACGGGATGAATAGCCTGACTCTGAGCCGGAACGAGCGCCATGTTTGATATCGGCTGGACCGAGATGCTGGTGATAGCGGTCGTCATGATCGTCGTCGTCGGACCCAAGGATTTGCCCAAAATGCTGCGCACCTTCGGTCGCACGACGAAGAAGCTGCGCGGCATGGCCGGCGACTTCCAGAAGCAGTTCAACGAAGCGCTCAAGGAAGCCGAACTCGACGACGTCAAGCAATCGGTCGATGCGCTGAGGAACCTTAATCCGGCTTCGCAGATCAAGAAGCAGCTCAATCCCTTTGAAAAGGTCGCTGCCGATGTGCGTTCGGGCATCGATTCGGCCATGAAGCCGAAACCCGCCGCTGTTCCGGCGTCCACCGCGCCGCTGAAGACGGGGGCCACCGCCGTTCCCGGCGCGGCTGCACCTGTTGCGGCAGCGCCGTCGACTGCCTCGACATTCCCGGCGATGGAAGATCCGGCCGTCGCAAAGCCTGCCGCGACCCCTGCCAAGGCTTCGGCAGCCAAGGCTTCGACCGCCAAACCAGCCGAATCCGCGGCAGCCAGGCCGGCAACGAAGACTGCCGCGCCGAAGGCCAAGCCAGCCCCGGCCAAGACCTCAGCGGCCAGGCCATCCCCGGTCAGGCCGGGGAAAGCCTCCACTCCGAAGAAAAAACCGGCGGGACCCGCTAAGTGAGCATCGATCAGGACGAAATCGACAAATCCTCGGCGCCGCTGCTCGATCATCTGATCGAGTTGCGCTCGCGGCTGATCTGGGCGCTCGGCGGCTTTTTCATCGCCTTTCTCATCTGCTTCTTCTTCGCCAAGCAGTTGTTCAACCTGCTGGTCATCCCGTTCAAATGGGCTGTCGGCTGGGCCGGCATCGGCGACGGACATGTCGAGCTCATCTACACGGCCCCGCAGGAGTTCTTCTTCACGCAGATCAAGCTGGCGATGTTCGGCGGCATGGTCATCGCGTTTCCGCTGATTGCGGCCCAGGTCTACAAATTCGTCGCGCCCGGCCTCTACAAGAATGAGCGCGGCGCTTTCCTGCCGTTTCTGATCGCCTCGCCGATCCTGTTCCTGATCGGCGCCGCGCTGGTCTATTTCTTCTTCATGCCCATGGTGATGTGGTTCTTCCTGGCCATGCAGCAGACGGGCGAGGGTGGCCAGGTGCAGATTTCCCTGCTGCCCAAGGTGTCGGAATATCTCAGCCTCATCATGACGCTGATCTTCTCTTTCGGGCTGGTGTTCCAGCTTCCGGTCGTCACCACGCTTATGGCGCGCGTCGGGCTGCTCACATCGCAGGGCCTGGCCGACAAACGCAAATGGGCCATCGTCATCGCCTTTGTCGTGGCCGCCGTGCTCACCCCGCCGGATCCGGTCAGCCAGATCGGCCTCGCGGTGCCGACCATCCTGCTCTACGAGATTTCGATCTGGGCTGCCCGGTGGGTGGAGCGCAAGCGCGAGCAGGAACGCGTGGCGCGCGAGAAGAAGGAAGCCGAGGACGACGCCGCCGAAAAGGCCGCCGCAGCGGCCGGCAAGGCCAAGGCTGACGAAGCGCCCGCCGCGACCAACAAGCCCGACAAGCCCGACAAGGCGTAACAACCCCGTCATCCCGGGCGAGCCCCCAATGGCGGTCATCCCAGGCGAACCCCAAACGGGCGTCATCCCGGGCGAGCGAGCGGAGCGAGTGAAGACCCGGGACCCATTGGCCACATGATCTCGTAGCGTGGCCCGGTCCTCGTTATGGCACGCG
>JBKJRE010000273.1:0-3127 GCA_046594775.1 Rhizobiaceae bacterium
GCCCTGGATGAAGTCGCGGGCGGCCTCAAGTCCGGGATCGAAGCGCTTCATGTGACCCACCTGAAGCACCTTGCCACTGGCCTTCACCACCTGCTTCAACTGCTCGACGGCTTCGACGCTGGTGGCGACGGGCTTTTCGCACAGCACATGCTTGCCGGCTTCCAGCGCCTGAATGGCTGCCGGCACATGGAAGCTGTCCGACGTGGCAAGGATGACGGCCTCCAGATCCGGATCGGCCAGCATCTGATCATAGCTGGCAAAACTCTTTCGAGGCGCATGGGTGGCGTTCATGCGCTCCCTGAGATCGTCGGCCACGTCGCATATCGCATAAAGGTCTGCATTGGCCGCCTTGTTGCAGCTTTCGAAATGCGCCGCCTGGGCGATCGGGCCGCAGCCCAGGACGCCGACCCGCAGGCGCCTGACTTCTTTCTCAGGCATGCGCCATCTCCAGCGGTCTCATGCGAGACTCTTTCCATGGATATTGTAGTGCGTAAATTTTTTACTTGCTGCATGGAAAAAATTCCCTAAGCCTGTCGACATCATGCGGGACGACAAGGCAGAACGGCGATGATCAAGCGCGTGCGAACGATGGAAGAGTTCGCTGTCACGGTCGGTCTTTCGAGACCGACCGTGTCGAAATATTTCCAGGATGCCGGCTCTGTCCGCCACAAAGTGCGCGAGAAAATAGAGAAGGGACTGGAAGCGACCGGCTTCCGGCCCAACCTGTTTGCCGTCAACCTCAACCGCCGCCGCACCAAGATCATCGGGCTGATTTTCCCGAACTCGCTCGACCCCTTCTACATGGGACTGCGCCGGCGCATAGAGGCACAGGCGACCGAAAGCGGCTATCTCCCCTTCGTCTTCTCGTCCGATGGCAAGACCGAACTGGAGGCTGAAGCGCTTGAAACGCTCTCCTCGCTCAACGCCGCTGGCGTCATCATGGCGCCTGTTGGCGGCGACAAGGCGCATCGCGCGAAGGTCAAGGCGCTCGCCCGGACCATGCCGGTTGTCTTCATCGACGCGCCTTTCGACGAAGAAGAGTGCTTCGTCGGGACAAATAACGAGCAGTCGATGGCCCTGATCACCGATTACCTGACCCGGCTTGGCGACCGTCCCTGCTACTTCGACATGCCGCCGGTGACCTCGAACGGACATGAGCGGCGCGAGGCCTACGCCGCCACCATGAAGCGGCGCGGACTTGACCCGGTCATCGTTGCGCTCGAGCCTTCGATGTCCTGGGAATTCGAGAGCTACGCCTTTCAGCAGACTCAACGCATCCTGCAATCGGGCGGCTTTCCGACAAGCATCGTGCTGTGCGCGAATGACCGGATCGCCTTCGGCGTGCTGGCCTCCCTTAACCAGGCAGGCCGGAAGGTCGGCATCACGCCGGAATGCGATATCAGGGTGGCGGGGCACGACAATCAACCCTTGTCCGAGTATATCTGGCCGCCCCTGACGACCGTGCAACAGAACACCGCGGAAATGGGCAGGCTGGCAATCGATCTGCTGATGTCGCGCATCGAGGCGACGCGGAATTCCGAAGAGTTGCCGACAAAAGGTAAGCATATCAGGGTCAATGGCGATCTCGTCCTGCGTTCTTCCGCCTGATGCTCGCGGACTTCAGCCGCCCACCATGAGCTTGACGACTTCGTCATGGGTCGTTTCCGAGATTTTTCGTTCGCCGGCCGTGACGCCGCGTCGCAGCACGATGATGCGATCCGAGACCGCAAAAATGTCCTGCAGATTGTGGGAGATGAAAATGACGCCGCGTCCCTGGGCCTTCAACTGGTGGATCAGGGAGATAACCTTGCGCTGTTCCGGTACGCCAAGGGCGGCCGTCGGCTCGTCCATGATCAGGATCTGTGCGTTCCAGTAAACGGCGCGGCCGATGGCGACAGCCTGACGCTGGCCGCCCGAGAAGTTTGACACGGGAGCGTCCAGGCGGCTGACGTGGAAGTCCAGCAGGGCCATGGTTTCTCGCGCCGCATTGGCCATCTTCCTGCGGTCCAGAACCGGCAGGAAGCCGAACCGGCGGGTCATCGGTTCGCGGCCAAGGAAGATGTTGGCGCCGATCGACAGATTGTCGGCCAGCGCGAGATCCTGATAGATCGTCTCTATTCCCTGGTCACGCGCCTCCTGCGGCGTCGAAAAGCTGACTGGCCGGCCCTTCAGCCGGATCTCGCCGGATGTCGGCCGGTAAACGCCGGAGATCGCCTTGATCAAGGTGGTCTTGCCGGCTCCATTGTCGCCTGCCAGCGCCACCACTTCGCCAGGCCTGATTGCCATGGAGAAGTCATTCAACGCCTGCACGGCCCCGAAGTGTTTCGAGAGCTTGTCAACTTCGAGAATCGGCTGCGCAACGTCATTCATCGACGCGACCTCCGCTGAACCGGCGCTGCGCCTGGTCGATAAGAACCGAGATGATGATGACCACGCCGACGCTGATGAACTGCCAGAACGGCTCGACATTGACGAAGACCAGCCCGTACTGGATCACCGCGATGACAAAGGCGCCGGCGACGGTGCCGAGAATGGTTCCCGAGCCGCCGAACAGGCTTGCCCCGCCGATAACCACCGCCGCGACGCTGTCGAGCAGCAAGGGTTCGCCCGCCTGAGCAGCGCCTGCATTGAAGCGGGCGGAATAAAGGACGCCGGCCAGACCCGCGCAGCAGGCCGAAAGGATGTAGAGACGAAGCAGGTGGAACCGGATGTCGATGCCGGCACGCCGGGCGGCCTGGATATTGGCGCCGATGGCGTAATTATGCTGGCCGAAGCGGGTCTGGCTAAGCAGATAGTGCATCACCAGAACAAATATTCCGGTGATCCAGACGATGTAGGGTACGCCGATGAAACGGCCATTGCCGATGATGGCGAACAGTTGATTGTGAACCGGCACCGTGGTGCCTCCCGCGAGCAGGAAGGCGACCCCGCGCGCCACGCCGAACATGCCAAGCGTGCCGATGAAGGGCGGAACGCGCAGGCGCGAGATCAGCAGGCCGTTGACGAAACCGGGGATGCCGGCCACCAGCACGGCAACCAGAAAGCCCAGGAGAATGGCTGCCGGCATTCCCATGGCTGGGGTCGCCATGTTGATGATATGGGGGGCGACGGCAGCGGCCAGCCCCAT
>JBKJRE010000326.1:0-10100 GCA_046594775.1 Rhizobiaceae bacterium
CGCCAAGCTGCAACCCGGCAAGCCCGACGACCCGAAGCCCATCGTGCGCGAGCGCAGCGGCATCGGCTCCTATGAGGATTCCCGCGACACCGGCCGCCAGAAGCGGCGCACCGGCAAGACAGGACGTCCGGGCCGCTAGCTAGTACTACCGCAAAGGCCCGGCGCTAAATTCTGTCCGTCCTGTCGGCTTGACCTCGCATGGTTCGTCCTTGAACGCAGTCAACTGAAGGAGGACCAGCCTATGACCTATGTCGACGGATTCTTGCTCGCCGTGCCGAGGGCCAAACTTGACGCTTACAAACGGATGGCGCGGGAAGCCGGCGCTGTTTGGATGCAATACGGCGCCCTGTCCTATGTGGAATGCACGGCCGACGACGTCCCCTACGGCGAACTCACCTCATTCCCGCGCGCCGTGCAGGCCACTGAGGACGAAGTCGTCATATTCGCGTGGATTACCTATGGTTCCAGGGCCGAGCGCGATGAGGTCGTGAGCAAGGTCATGGCCGATCCGCGCATGAAATTCGATATGGCGAGCGTGCCTTTCGACGGCAAGCGCATGATTTTCGGCGGCTTCGAGGCCTTCGTCCAACTGTAGCCAACCTGCCGCTTGACTCGCGCGCGGATCGGCGCAATTGAAGTCCTCATGGGGACCGCGATCTCCCCACGAGGCTCCGGCCCAAGTATCGCGTCCAGCAACCCGGATACCGGAAGGACGCGCCATGCCATCTCCAACTGTGATTTCGATCGACAAGCTCGTACGCCTCATCGGTACGCCGACCTGCCCTGCGCTCGTCGATGTCCGTCTGGACGAGGATTTTGCCGCTGATCCGCGTCTCATTCCCGGCGCTATCCGCCGTCCGCATGGCTCGGTGGAGACTTGGGCCAGCACCTTGGCCGGGCGCCCGGCAATCGTCATCTGTCATCGGGGCAAGAAGCTCAGCGCCGGTGTCGCCGCCTGGCTCCGGCATTTCGGCATAGCGGCCGACACGCTGGACGGCGGCCACGAAGCGTGGGCTGGCGCCGGCCTGCCCGCGGTGCGCACGGATCGACTTCCCGCGCGCGCCGCTTCGGGCGGCACTGTCTGGGTAACCCGGGCGCGGCCCAAGATCGACCGCATCGCCTGTCCCTGGCTGATCCGCCGCTTTGTCGATCCCGCGGCCGTCTTCCTGTTCGTTCCGCCTCAGGAGGTCGAGGCCGTGGGCGAGCGTTTCGGCGCGGTTCCCTTCGACATCGAGAATATT
The DNA here is from genome assembly GCA_046594775.1 of Rhizobiaceae bacterium. Taxonomy (GTDB): domain Bacteria; phylum Pseudomonadota; class Alphaproteobacteria; order Rhizobiales; family Rhizobiaceae; genus CAMYMG01. The sequence continues at coordinate 1,242 of JBKJRE010000326.1, forward strand.
TTCTGGTCGCATCGTGGCGAGTTGTGCACCTTCGACGTGATGATCGAGGAATTGGGACTGTCGACCGAGCCGCTTCTGCACCTTGCGAGGATCGTGCGCGGCGCCGACACGGCGCGCTTCGATCACGCCCCGGAAGCGGCAGGCCTTCAGGCCATCTCGCTCGGTCTTTCTCGCCTCTACGCCGACGACCTCGAGCAGCTGCAGGCCGGGCTCACCCTTTATGACGCCCTCTACCGATGGTGCCGCGACGCCACCGCCGAGACGCATGGCTGGCCAGCCGCAAGGGGCGCCTGATGACCGTGCCCCTGACCGAGCCCGAACCATCTTCCCGCACCCCAAAGCAGCACGGCATCCCCTTCGCCGACGCTGTTTGGGTCTGGCTGCGGATTGCCGGCCTGAGCTTCGGCGGACCGGCCGGCCAGATCGCCGTCATGCACCGCATTCTGGTGGAAGAGAAGCGCTGGATTGGCGAGAACCGATTTCTCCACGCGCTCAACTACTGCATGCTGCTGCCCGGCCCCGAGGCACAGCAGCTTGCCGTCTATATCGGCTGGCTTCTGCACCGTACGAAGGGAGGCCTCGTCGCCGGGTCGCTGTTCATTCTCCCCGGCTTCCTGTCGATCCTTGTCCTCAGCTGGATTTACGCCGCCTTCGGCAATGTCGGCCTCGTTGCAGGATTTTTCTTCGGCCTGAAGGCCGCAGTTCTGGCCATCGTGCTGCATGCCGTCCAGCGCATCGGCAGCCGCGCCTTGAAAAACCCGGTTATGGTGGCGATCGCGGCTACCGCTTTCATAGCGATTTTTTTCTTCCAGGTTCCCTTTCCCTTCATAATTTTGGCCGCCGCCCTGTTGGGCTACGCTGGCGGTCGGGCCGGGTCGCCGCTTTTCCGCCTCGGCGGCGGTCATGGCCCCAGCAACGGTGCAACGCTATCGGATGCGGACTCTGCGCTTGGCGATGCCACGCCCGACCACGCAAAGCCCGACCTCGCATGGTCGCTTCGCGTCTCGGGGATCTTCCTCGCGCTCTGGCTGACGCCAGTGGCGGCATTGTTCGTCCTGCTCGGCGCGGAAAACGTCTTCACCCAGATCGCCATCTTCTTCAGCCAGATGGCCGTTGTAACTTTCGGAGGAGCTTATGCCGTCCTAGCGTGGGTCGCCCAGGAAGCTGTGCAAAATTTCGGCTGGTTGCGGCCCGGCGAGATGCTGGACGGGCTGGGCATGGCCGAAACAACGCCCGGACCGCTGATCATGGTGGTGCAGTTCGTGGGCTTCATGGCTGCATTCAGACAGCCCGGCACACTCGATCCGATGCTTGCCGCCACGCTCGCCGCCATGCTTACGACCTGGGTCACCTTCGTTCCCTGCTTTCTCTGGATATTTCTTGGCGCCCCCTTCATCGAGCGGCTCCGAAGCGATCCTGCCCTCACCGGCGCCATGTCGGCCATCACAGCCGCGGTCGTCGGCGTCATCTTGAACCTTGCCATCTGGTTTGCACTGCATGTGCTGTTTCGCCAACTTGTTCCTTGGAGCGGAGCCGGCATCCGCGTCGACCTGCCCGTCTGGTCAAGCGTCGATCTGCCCGCGCTTGCGCTGACGTTGGCAGCCATCCTCGCCATCTTTCGCTTGCGTGCGCCAATGCTTGCCGTGCTGTTGGCATCCGCGCTCGCCGGGGCTGCCTGGCACCTGCTGGTATAGGCGGTCTGCACTCCCTCCGAGAAACCCGCGCTTCCGAAACCTGCACCTGACTGCCGACGTCGCCATCCATGCCGCGGCGAGGCGTTGCCTTCGTTTAGTGGAAAGGGATCTGGCCCGGGATACGCGCCGATGCGCCAGACGACTGACTAAAGGTCAGGACCATGACTATCGGCGCCGCTGTCAGCAGCGCCCCGGACCGACCACGCGCCATCCAGCTGCGTCTGCCTCGCACGCATTGCCGAATGTTCTGAGAGCGCCCCTTTTTCGGGCGCATACTGGCCGATACTCGCGGGTGCAAAAGCGTTCGCCGCCATTGTCGCCTCTTCGGCACTCGCCACGATAGGAAATGTTGTATCCGGCCCGGTACGCGAGGCACCCATTGGCGAATGTGATCTGATTATCGCCGCGTCGCGCGCAGACCGGGTTGTATTCCCGGCTGCAGTATTGCGGGCCAGGCCCGGGACCTGGAACAGGACCGGGGTCCTCGACAACCACCGTACAGGCCGATAGCAGCAAGAGAAACGCGACGGTCAGGGCTCGCCACACAGATGGTACAAAACCTTGCATGACCAACTCCTCCTGGCGCCAGCGCAACGGGTAGCAGATGTCCCGACGTCAGCTTTATCTTTCACATTCGATGCCGCAATTGCAATAGTTCCGGCCGAGGGCCGACCGGTTGCCCACTCAAAAACCAACAGCGACTTGTCAGATTTGCGTTTCCGTGCGATAAATTCCGTGTTCGGGCATTTGCTGACCCGGAGATCTGGAACGTTTTGATCGACCCTTTCCCCGATACCGTGAATCTCTGACAGCCCTGCCATGGCGGGGGGCTATTGCATGCCGCCAGACAGCCACCGGAACTTCAAGCCGAAGCGAAGCGGCGAAGAAGAACCAGACACAGCAACGGGTGAAGGAGTTCTCCCAATGGCCCAGACCGGCACCGTAAAGTTTTTCAACGCAACCAAGGGTTTCGGCTTCATTACGCCGGACGGCGGCGACAAGGACGTGTTCGTCCACATTTCCGCGATTGAGGCTTCGGGCCTGCGCACGCTCGTAGACGGCCAGAAAGTCACCTTCGACGTCGAGCCCGACCGCATGGGCAAGGGCCCCAAGGCGGTGAACCTGCGCGCCGAATAGTGTCGTTGCCACCCGGGCGGGTGGCAACTGGATTTTGAGAGGCATGGCCGGCTATTGTCCGCCATGCCTTTTTCTTTCCTGACCCCGGCGCGCGCTCGTCCGCCACCTGCGAGCCGTATTCAACATGTTGGTTGAACCTGCCGGATGGCGGTCAATCGGCAGTTGGAAAGCGCGGCTCCTGCCGAAACCTCGCGCTTCCACAAGTTTCCCCTTGCCGACAGACCCAAAATAAAGGAAAAATTTTCACTTCGGGCATTCGCCGGCCCGGAGGCTGGATCGATAGCGTCCGAGAGAACGGGGTTCGGGCGTACCGCACAATCAGAGGACAAGGCAGAAGTCCCGGAGCGGTGCAGATTTTTTGTCTCCCCCAGTGAACGGCCGAGCCAGCGCGGACGATTTTTCCGGCTGGTGATGTAAGCAAGGGGATAGAGGAGTTTCCCATGCCGCAGACCGGCACTGTCAAGTTTTTCAACCATGCCAAGGGATTCGGCTTTATCACGCCGGAAGATGGCGAAAAGGATGTCTTCGTTCACATTTCCGCTGTGCAGGATTCCGGCCTGACCGGCTTGGAAGACGGTCAGAAAGTGACATTCGAAACCGAGCCGGACAAGCGCGGTAAGGGTCCAAAGGCGGTAAACCTCTCGGTAGTATAAGCCGCCCCGCACGGGCACGGCTGCTGAAGAACGTTTCACACGATGGGCCACTGGGATTCTGCGGCACTTGTGCGTGCAACTTGCTGCCTTCTGCCTCCTTTTGGGTCTCTCGCCTGTCAAACTCGTTCAGCCATGGTTCAGGTCGGGCAGTCTAGCTTTGCGCTCTGCTTGGGCGTCTTCCCTGTCGAGACGCCGGCGCAAAGGAGACGACATGAACAGCATACTCAGAACCGCCATACTCTCGGCCGCCGTCGCCGCCACCACCGTGGCGGCGCTGCCTGCGGCCAACGCCGGTGAACGCCAATGGCGTCGGCATCATGACGGGTATCACACTTCCAATGGGAGCGACCTCGCGGCCGCCGGCATCCTCGGCCTTGCGGCGGGCGCCTTGATTGTCGGGCTGACGGCACAGCCAGCCTATCGCGAGCCCGTCTATACGACGCGGCCTCAGCCCGGCCGCGGCTACCCGATCGTCTATGACCGTTACGCGCAGGGCTATTACGCCCCCTCGCTGGAGCCGTGGACTGCCGGTTGGTACGATTACTGTGCAGACCGCTACCGCAGCTTCAAGCCCAGATCAGGCACGTTTACCGGCTATGACGGACAGCAGCACTTCTGTATTGCCAACTGAGGTCTGACCTAGGAATGCGAAGGCACGTTGCGAGAGCACGTGTCTTCCATCGTTCAATCCGGCGCTTGGCTAAGGTTGATACCTGATGCGAGAAATGGGTTGTTCCGGCGCTCGTCGCCAAAACGCCCTCCCGGCCCATGTCCGCAAATAAATCCGATGTCGTCGCCCAGCGGAAGCAGTTTGTTCTTGATGGATCCGATCAGCGCCGCATGATCGCCGCCCGGCAGGTCCGTGCGGCCGATCGATCCGTTGAAAAGAACGTCGCCCACATGGGCGAACTTTGCTTGCCGGTTGTAGAATACGACATGTCCGGGTGCATGGCCTGGGCAATGCAGTACCTCGAAGGATTGCTTGCCGAAAGACACCGTCTCGCCCTCGGTGAGGAAACGGTCCGGTACGCAGTTGCGCACCGCATCTGAGACGCCGAACATCCTTGCCTGCTCTTCGAGCGCTTCGAGCAAAGGCCGGTCCGCCGCATGGGGGCCGATGATCTCGACCCCCAGCGCGTCCTTGAGTTCCATTGCCCCGCCGGCGTGATCGATATGACCGTGGGTCAGCCAGATTGCCGTGGCGGTGATCCCATTGTCTTTCAGGACAGCCAGTATGCGATCGACGTCTCCGCCTGGGTCCACCACAACGCCCTGCTTGTCATCGGTGTCGAACAGGATCGTGCAGTTCTGCTGGAAAGCCGTTACCGGAACGATCCCGGCATTCAACTGACCCATGGGCTTCCTTTCGTCATGTGCGGCGCTTGGCAGCCGAGGTTCGGCAGCCTCTGAGCCGCCGAACTGCAAAGCGATCGATAGACGATCCTATTCCGCGGCGATCGCCTGCTTGGGTTGGACGGCTGCGGAATAGTCATTCATCAGCGTCTGTGCAATTTCCCCGACCTCGAAGCTGTAGGGTCCGATTTCCGATACAGGCGTTACTTCCGCGGCGGTTCCTGTCAGGAAGCACTGCTCGAAGCCTTCAAGTTCATCAGGCATGATTGCCCTCTCGATGACGTCGAAGTGGCGATCCTCGGCAAGTCCTATCACTGTACGGCGTGTTATGCCGTTCAGGAAACAATCGGGCGTCGGCGTATGAATCTTGCCGTCCTTGACGAAAAAGATGTTTGCGCCCGTAGCCTCGGCAACCTGGCCGCGCCAGTCGAGCATCATCGCATCGGCATAGCCCTTGGCTTCCGCTGCATGCTTGGAAAGGGTGCAGATCATGTAAAGACCAGCAGCCTTCGACTTGGAAGGCGCGGTGCGTGGATCGGGACGGCGCCATTCCGCAAGGTCGAGGCGAATTCCCTTGAGTTTTTGCGCCGGGTCAAAATAGCTCGGCCATTGCCAGATGGCGACGGCGCAATTGATCCTGTTATGCTGCGCTGAAACACCCATCTGCTCGCTTCCGCGCCAGGCGATCGGCCTGACATAGGCATCCTTCAATCCCTGCTTGCGCAGCAGTTCACGACAGGCTTCTTCAATTTCCGCGACTGGATAGGGGATTTGAAAGCCAAGCAACCGCGCTGATTCATGCAGCCTCTCGGTATGCTCCGTCAGCTTGAAGATTTCACCACCATAGGCGCGCTCGCCTTCGAACACGGCGCTGGCGTAGTGCAACCCGTGCGTAAGCACATGCACCTTGGCGTCGGCCCAATTGACGAACTCGCCGTTGAACCAGATAAATCCTTCAAGCTGGTCGAATGGAACGGATGCCATGTACTTCCTCCCGCGGGCGACGGCCCGATCGTTCTCTTAACCCGTTGCTTCGGTACGCGCCGAAAAGTTAAAGCCGAGCCACAGGCAAAACCCAAGGCAAATTGCAGAAAGTTCCGGAAAATGTGGCCCGACCTTGCCTTTTCGTTCGCCAATGTCCCAAAAGCTTGGCAAAAACTACCACCACTCGAAATTTATGTCAATACTACTGACATATTTTTGGGTTGGACGCGAAGAAGCAGGACCCCATGACGCCAGACCGAACGATCAGCGCGGCCAAACCCATCAGAACCGCCATCACAAACGAAGACGGGATCGATCTTTCCATCATAGAACTCCTGTTCTTCGCCTATCGCGATTTTACCTCCGATCCCGACCAGATATTGGCAGACTACGGCTTTGGCCGCGCGCATCATCGCATCCTGCATTTCGTCAACCGGATGCCCGGTCTGACCGTCGCGGAACTCCTCGACGTTCTCAAGATCACCAAGCAAAGCCTGGCGCGCGTCTTGAAGCAGTTGATCGACACGGGCCATATCATCCAGGTCCAGGGTCCACGGGACCGGCGACAGCGCGAACTCTACCCCACCGCCAAGGGACGCGCCCTCGCGCTCGCCCTCGCAAGGCCACAGTCGCGCCGCATCCATGATGCACTGCAGGCTGCCGGGAGTAGCGACCGCGCCACGGTGGAACGGTTCCTCAAGGCCATGGTGAACCCGGAATTGCGGGCCCAGATAGACAATCTGCCCGGAAACGCGTCAGGAAAAGCCCATGGAGATCGATGACAGTACCCATCGCCAGGAATTGCCGGGCGACGACGCCCCGCATCTGCTGGTCGTCGACGACGACACGAGGATACGCAACCTTCTCAAGCAATATCTGACGGAGAACGGGTTCCGGGTCACGGTTGCCGGCACCGCCACGGAGGCGCGCAGGAAGCTTGAGGGGCTCGACTTCGATCTCCTGGTTCTCGACGTAATGATGCCGGGCGAAACCGGGGTCGAACTGACCAGGTCCCTGAGGAGCGACAAGACTGTTCCCATCCTCATGCTGACTGCGCTGTCTGAAACCGACAGCCGCATCGCCGGCCTGGAAGCCGGCGCGGATGACTATTTGTCAAAGCCGTTCGATCCACGAGAACTGATCCTGCGCATCAACAATATCCTGCGCCGCGGCGGGCCGGCAGCGACGCCGAAGCTCGAGCAACTGGTTTTCGGGCCCTACACGTTCCAGATTGCCAAGCGTGAACTGAAACGTGGCGGCGAACCGCTGAGACTGACAGACCGGGAGCAGGAAATACTGGCCATATTCGCGGAGCGCGCCGGCGAGACAATTCCCCGGCATGAACTGGTGACAGGCGATGCGGAAGTGGGCGAACGCACCATCGACGTGCAGATTAACCGCCTCCGCCGCAAGATCGAGCGCGATCCTTCCAACCCGGTCTGGCTGCAGACGGTGCGCGGTATTGGGTATCGCCTGAGTGTGGAATAGGATGCCGTTGCCGACGCCAGGTCATTCGCCGGTCGTCGTCTCACGGAAGGTCGAATGGTCACCACGCAGCTAGGATCACCAAGGCCGCGCCAGGGCGGCGGCTTCGTGGCACACATTCGCCGCGCCTTGGCGGCCTTCGCGAATGGCTGGACGCGATTTTGGCGGCTGGTTGCGATCTATATGCCGAAGCGCCTCTATGCGCGCTCCCTGCTGATCATCATCACGCCCATGATCCTGCTTCAGTCCGTGGTCACGCTGGTCTTCATGGAGCGCCACTGGCAAACGGTGACGCAGCGGCTGTCGACCGCCACCACACGCGACATCGCCGCCATTATCGAGCTCATCGAGGCTTATCCGAGTGATGCGGATATCGCCAGGATCATCAGGATCGCCCAGGAGCGGCTGTCCTTGAAGATCGACATCCTCCCGCCTGATCCCTTGCCGCCGCCGGGTCGAAAGCCGTTCTTCTCTATCCTCGATCAGATTCTGTCCACCGAGATCACGCGCCAGATCAAGCGCCCTTTCTGGATCGACACTGTGGGCAATTCAGGCGTCCTGGAGGTCCGCGTCCAGCTTGCAGACAAGGTTCTGCGCGTCTTCGTACGGCGCAGCCAGGCCTACGCATCGAACACGCATATATTCCTGGTCTGGATGGTCGGCACGTCATTCGTGCTGCTGAGTATCGCCATCCCGTTCCTGCGCAATCAGATCCGGCCGATCCTCAAGCTTGCCGAAGCCGCCGAAAGCTTCGGCAAGGGACGGCCGATGCCGCCCGACTTCCGCCCGCGAGGCGCCGAGGAGGTACGTCGGGCCGGTTTCGCCTTCATACAGATGCGTGAGCGTATCGAGCGCCAGATCGAGCAACGGACAGCGATGCTGACCGGCGTCAGTCACGACCTTCGCACTATCCTTACCCGCTTCAAGCTGCAGCTGGCGCTCAGCGGATCGAAGGTGGACATCGAGGCGCTCGACCATGACGTCAACGACATGCAGTCGATGCTGGAAGGCTATCTTGCTTTCGCGCGCGGCGAGGCAGCCGAAGATGCGGGAAAATTCGACCTCGGCGTCTATCTCGCAAAGCTCTCGGAAGAAGCCGGCCTGCACAAGCGCAAGCTCACGACTAAGCTCACAGGCGATCCCGAGGTCCACGTTCGTCCCAATGCCTTCGAGCGCCTGCTGGCCAACGTCGCAGGCAATGCAATTCGCTATGCCAGGAACATACACGTGGAAGCGGTCCATGACCTCGGCTCGCTCACCGTGACCGTCGACGACGACGGACCGGGCATTCCGATCGAAAGCCGCGAGGACGTCTTCAAGCCCTTTGTGCGGCTGGACGAAGCGCGCAATCTCGATACCAGCGGCACCGGACTCGGCCTGGCGATCGCCCGCGACATTGCCCGCAGCCATGGCGGCGACATCCGGCTCGACGACAGCCCGATGGGGGGTCTCAAGGTGATCGTGCGCGTCCCGGCATGAACAGATCGCAAAGAGCGACTCGGAGCAGTTTCTAGAACAGCCGGCCGCCATCGAGCGTGCTGTGCCGAATGGCG
>JBKJRE010000430.1:0-4265 GCA_046594775.1 Rhizobiaceae bacterium
GCGCACCTGCGGCCTGTGTCGCCCCTGCAGCGAGGGCCGGGATAATCTTTGCGAGCACGTCTCTGGCGTACACGGCTTTCATCTTGACGGATTTGCACAGGAAAAGATCAATCTTCCGGCCCGTCTGCTCGTCCCCGCCCCGACCGGGGTCGATGACATCGGCGCCGCCGTCGCACCGGTAACCTTCGGAACGGTCGAGCATATGCTGTTCGACAATGCCAAGCTGCAGCCGGGCGAGACCATCCTGGTCCACGCCGGCGGCTCGGGCATCGGCTCGGCGGCAATACAGCTTGCCAGGAAAATGGGCTGCACCGTGATCACCACGGTCGGCTCCGACGACAAGAAGGAACGGGCGACAGCCCTTGGCGCCGACCATGTCATCAATTATCGCGAAGACCGGTTCGAGGGCGTTGTCCGCAAACTGACCAAGAAGAAGGGCGTCGACGTCGTGTTCGAACATGTCGGCGCCGACACCTGGGCTGGCTCGATGCTTTGCCTGAAGCGTGGCGGGCGCCTTGTAACATGCGGTTCGACCTCCGGAGTCTCCACCACCATGAACCTGATGCAGCTGTTCCAGCAGCAGCTGAGGATCTTCGGTTCCTTCGGCTGTCGCATGCAGAACATGAAAGATGCGATGCAGAAAATGGCTGCGGGACTGGTCGCACCGGTGGTTGACACCGAAGTCGACTTTGACGGCATCGACGCCGCTCTGAAGCGCATGGAAAGTCGCGACGTCTTCGGCAAGATCATCCTGCGCGTAAACTAGGGCGGTCAGCTTCCTTGGCGCGCAAGAAATCCTTCAAACTCCAGCACGCTGTCTGGCGCAGGCTGTTGCCACGCCTGAGGCAATTCAACTACTGGATCATCGCTCAATTCGCGATGCTGGCTCTGCACCTGTTGCGGCTTCTGCCGGCAGACAAGGCGTTGGATTTCTCGGCCTACGCGGCGAGGCGTGCCGGCCCCTGGTTCGGGCGCCACCGCACCGCGATTGACAATCTGCGTCAGGCTTTCCCCGAAAAGAGCAGCGATGAGATCGAGGCGATCGCGCGTGACATGTGGACCAACATGGCCAAGCTTGCCGCCGAATATGTCTTCCTCGACACATTGTTCGACTTCGATCCCGACAATCGCCACGCCGGGCGCATCGAGATCGTCGGCGAGGAACTTTTCAAGCGCATCGCCGCCGAAAAGCAACCGCACATCCTGTTTACGGCCCATCTTGGAAATTTCGAGCTGCTGCCGATAGCAGGCGGCGTCCACGGCATGCAGCTCACGGCGCTGTTTCGCCCGCCCAACAACCCCTACATCGCTGAATACATTCTCTCGACGCGCAGCTCGACCATGGGAGGGCTTCTGGCGTCAAGCAGCGGTGCCGCGTTTACCCTGGCATCGATGCTCGAAAAAGGTGGGAATGTCGGGGTTCTGGTCGACCAGAAATATACGGGCGGCGTCGAAGCCGATTTCTTCGGACGCAGGTGTCAGACCAACCCGGTGGTACCAATGCTCGCCCGCCGCTTCGAATGCGACGTATATCCGACGCGCTGCATCCGTCTGCCAGGCAACCGATATCGGCTTGAGATCGAGGAGAAACTGGATCTGCCGCGCAATGACGAGGGCGACATCGACATACACGGCTCGACGCAATTGCTGAACGATGTGGTCGAGCGCTGGATCAGGGAAGAGCCAGGACAGTGGATGTGGTTCCACAAGCGATGGGTCTTGAGCGGTCGCCGGCGCAAGGGAAGGCGGAAGCGGCGCCCAAACGAACAGGCTAAAGAGGCCATGCCTTCGAAAGCCCAGCCATAGGGCGACGCTGCGTTTGTCGTCTTCTAGCCGCCGTAGTAGTTCATTACCGCGTGCCGTGCTTCGGCAAAAAATAGCCATCGTTCGACCAGCATCCCGGCCATATGGACGAGCAATGCCAGGAACGCTGCAGCGAGCGTCCAACTCGGCGATGCAGGGTCTGTCGCCAGAACCACCGATAGCAGGATCACGGGAACCACCGCCCCAAGAATGATCGAGAGTCTCGCCAGCTTGGCCGCATGCTTGCGGGCGACGCGAAACCCCATCTCACTGGTCAGGTAATTTTCATTGATGTGCGGACGCTCCAGCAGTCGCACCTTTCCGATGAAGCCAAGTCCGGTTGCGGTTTCAGGCGTGGATATCGGACGCAGCGTGTTCATGCGGTTGCGCCAGAAGAGTTTCACTGCCCAGGCCGCCAGCAAGAAGACGATTGCGAGCAATGCCGACGGCATCACCGCGCCGCCGCCCGCCGCGGCAAAGAGCGTAGACGCGCAGAAGCCTCCGGCGGCGGCAAACAGCAGGAAGCAAAGCGACGTGATGGGGGTATGCCATGCCTGCACGGATCTTAGCGAGGCATAGATCATTGACGTGCAATAGACCGTGGCTAGTGCCGCAACGATACCGAGCAGTCCGAGCGCAGGGAGAAACCTGCCCTCCAGCAACGAAAGACCGGCGGATGCGGTGAGCGGCAGGAAGGCCAGCAGGGCCATGACACCTTCGCGCGACAGCCAGCTGGATCGCCACTGCGAAAGCGCTCGCCATGCGCGTTGCGGGTTGCCCAGATGCAGCGTCGACGACAGCAGCCCCCCTGCAATCAGCGCCAGCGCCAGGAGATGGGCAATCTTGGTGGCGGTCATTTCCGGGTCAAGCAGCCCCAGTCCGAGCGCAATTGCCAGCCCGTATCCGAGACCGGACAGGGTCGTGAAGACAATGATGGATGCCGCCGGGTGCATAAATCAGATTCGGTCCAGCATGGAGTCGACCCAGGCGAAAAACCCGCTTGCTCCCTCGGTGTTCTCGGCCAGCAGCAACTGCTCCGCGCTTGACGCCAGTGGCCTGCGCGGTCGCGGCGGCAAGTATTTGTTGACCGGACGGGTCTCTTGCTCCGGCATCAGATCCATCCCGCCCCTTGCGGCTACCAGCAGCGAAACGTCGGATTGCGGATCGGCGAGATCGCCGTAGTGGCGGGCATTGGCCGGACAAGTGCGAACGCAGGACGGTACGCGATCGATTTCCTGTATTGTTTCATTGTAGATGCGGTCAACGCACAGCGTGCATTTCTTCATCACGCCGGCGGCGAGATCCATCTCCCGCGCGCCGTACGGACAGGCCCAGGCGCAGAGGCCGCAGCCGATGCACATATCCTCGTCCACCAGAACGATACCGTCGTCCGTGCGCTTGTACGAAGCGCCTGTAGGACACACGGTTACGCAGGGCGCATCGTCGCAATGCAGGCATGATTTCGGAAAATGGACAATCCTCGCATCGCCGGCTTCACCGACAACCTCGCCGCCCTCGGGGATGACCTCGAATGTGTGGACGCGGTTGAGAAATGTCCCGGAAACCTCGGCCCCATAGGGATCCTGGTCCGAAAGCGCTGAGCCATAGCCACCGGTGTTCCATTCCTTGCAGCTGATCACGCAGGCGTGGCAGCCGACGCAGACGTCGAGGTCGATCACCAGGCCGAGTTTTCTCACGGGGTCACTTTTGGGCAACGAGGTCATTTCGCCCACTCCTGCCCGTACCGCAATTCGGCCGGATGTTCGCGCTTGCCGCCCGGTTCGGCCATCGCCGGGAACCGGGGTTCGCTCGCTTCAGCGGCCTCCACCTTCTCGATTCGCACCCGCAGATCGTACCAGGCAGCCTGTCCTGTCACAGGATCGGAATTGGACCACCGCATTCCATCGCCCTTGGGCGGCAGAAGTTCGTTGATCAGATGGTTCATCAGGAAACCCTTTCTGGCCTCCGGAACGTCTGTGTCGAGAGACCACGCTCCCTTTCGCTTGCCAATGGCGTTCCAGGTCCAGATCGTCGAAGAATTGACGGCCTCCATGCGAGCGATCTCGACCTTGATGCGTCCGTGGCTCGAGATCAGATAGACCCAGTCACCGTCCTTGAGATTATGCTGGTCGCATATTGGACCGGGGACATAGAGCGGGTTTCTCGTGTGTATCTGGCGAAGCCAGGCATTCATCGACCCCCAGGAATGATACATCGCGGCCGGGCGCTGTGTGATCGCGTGATAGGGAAATGTTTCGCGCTCGATCTGGGCTTCCTCGAACGGCCGATACCAGTCGGGTAAGGGGTCGAACGCGTCTCCAATGCGCTGACGGTAAGCTTCCGGGGCGAAGGGTTCGCGTAGACCTTCGGCCGAGAGCCGGAACCTTTGCAACGTCTCCGAGTAGAGCTGGAACGTCACGGGCTGGGGTGAATCGAAGAAGCCCATGCGCACGGCAAAGGCC
>JBKJRE010000534.1:0-8033 GCA_046594775.1 Rhizobiaceae bacterium
AATCGTCGCAGCCATAGATGCGGTTGCCGATCGCTTCGCGGAACTCGACAGGAATCGGCCCCTTGTTCTCGATGGTGAGATAGGAGATGCAGCGCCGTGCGTCGAGCCTGTAAGGCGCCGGGAAGGCGTCGGTCGGGCAGATGTCGAGGCAGGCGCGGCAGGAGCCGCAATGGTCTTCCTCGGCGATGTCGGCGGGAATTTCGGCGGTGGTGAAGATGCTGCCCAGAAACAGCCATGAGCCGAATTCGCGGCTGACCAGGTTGCTGTGCTTGCCCTGCCAGCCAATACCGGCGGCCTCTGCGAGCGGTTTTTCCATCACGGGAGCGGTATCGACGAACACTTTGACGTCGCCGCCCGCGCGCGCCACGAGGCGGCCGGCCATCTCTTTCAGGCGGCCTTTGATGACGTCGTGGTAGTCACGGTTCTGGGCGTAGACGGAGATGGCGCCGCGCTCTCGCCGCGCGAGGACGTCGCGTGGATCGCGGTCGGGTCCGTAGTTCAGGGCGACGACGACTATTGACCGCACTTCCGGCCACAGCGTCCTGGGGTTGGCCCGCCGCTCCAGCGTGTCGGCCAACCAGCCCATGGAGCCATGCAAGCCCTGGTCGACAAACTGCTTCAGCCGGGATGGCGCGAGCGGGATGGCGTCGGGTCCCGTTACAGCGACGGCATCAAATCCGGCGCGCACTGCCTCGCGGCCGATGAACTGCCGGAGCTTCTCACCCGTGAGCGGCCGCTCAGAAGTCGAGGTCCGCATAGTGAGCCGAAGGCGAGAGCCCGCGCACCCTGTCGGCAAGCAGCGGCCGGAAACAGGGGCGTGATTTCATCCTCGTGTACCAGTCACGCGCCGCATTGTGGCCGTTCCAGTCAACTTCGCCGAGATAGTCCAGGATCGACAGGGTCGCGGCGGCGGCAAGGTCGGCATAAGTGATGCGCGGCCCGGCCAGCCATGGCCGCGTGCCGGCCAGCCAGTTTGTATATTTCATGTGCTGGCGGATATTGGCCCGCGCCGCGCGGATTGCCGACGAATCGGGCGAACCGCCGCCAAGAGCCTCGGGCATCAGCGGCTTCAGGACGCGCTCGCGCACCAGATGGCGCGTGACCTCGCCCTCGGTCTTGACCAGGTACCAGTCGGCCAGGCGCCTGATCTCGGCGCGGTTCATCGGGTCTTCGGCAAGCAGCCGGCGCTCGCGTTTCAGCGCGCCGCGCGTCTCGTCCAGATATTCGGCGATGACATGGGCGCCGATAATCGGCACGTCGCCCTCGGCCAAGAGCACCGGCAGGGTGCCGGCGGCGTTAAGCGCCAGGAATTCCTTGCGGCGCGTCCAGGGTTTTTCCTCGATCAGCGCCAGCTCCTCGCCATACTCGCCGAAGGCAAGGCGGACAAAGCGGCAGGTTGCGAACATCGGATGGTGGAAAAGCGTCAGCATGATCCTGGGGTAAATCTGAAAATCCGGCTGGCCCTGGGACAGCCCCGCCGCTACATCTTGGACGCCCCGTTTCAGGGGTCGCCACGGCGCACGACCTATAGGGGGAGTTCCGCGCCGTGACAAGCAATTGCGGCCTGTCACTTGCGGAGCATTCATGCAACATCAGACGATCGTCGAAGCCCTGCTGCTCGGCTTGCTGGAGGGCTTGACGGAATTCATTCCCGTCTCCTCGACCGGGCACATCCTGCTGGCCGGCCACTTTCTCGGCTTCAAATCAACGGGCAAGGCCTTCGAAATCCTGATCCAGCTTGGCGCGATCCTCGCCATCCTGACGGTCTATTTCGGAAGGCTGTGGAAGATGCTGATCGACTTTCCGTCAGATGCGCGCACGCGGCGCTTCGTGCTTGGTGTTCTCATCGCCTTCCTGCCGGCCGCCTTCGCCGGCGTGCTGGCCCACGATTTCATCAAGAACGTGCTTTTCGAGACACCCAAACTGATCTGTATCATGCTGATTCTCGGTGGTTTCATCCTGCTTTGGATCGACCGGTTGGACCTGAAGCCGAAATATCATGACGTGATGGATTATCCGCTGTCGCTCTGCCTCAAGATCGGTCTCTTCCAGTGCCTAGCGCTTATTCCGGGTACATCGCGATCGGGCGCCACGATTGTCGGCGCGCTGCTGATGGGTACTGACAAGCGCTCGGCGGCGGAGTTTTCCTTCTTCCTCGCCATGCCGACCATGGCCGGCGCCTTCGCCTACGACCTGTTCAAGAATCGCGACGTGCTCTCGGCAGCCGACCTGCCGATCATCGCCGTCGGCTTTGTCGCCGCCTTCGTCATGGCAGTCATCGTCGTTAGACACCTGCTCGATTATGTTTCGCGCCATGGATTTGCGTTGTTTGCCTGGTGGCGGCTGCTGGTCGGTGCCGTCGGCCTGGCGGCGCTGTTCATCTGGGGTTGAGCGGGCTCACAGCCACCCGGCAGCCCCACGGCGTATGAGATCGAGCGCCAGAAGCGTGAGGCCGATGCGGAACCATTTGCGAAAGGCCTCTTCCGGCAGCGTTTCCAGCAGCCTCGTGCCGTAGACCGCTCCGAGATAGCCCGACAGCACCATGGCGGCGACGAGCGGCAGCCATTGGCGGAAGGCGAAGCCGGCCACGCCGAACACCATGATCTTCAGCAGGTGCTGCACCGTCATGGCGATGGCATGGGTGGCGACCAGCGCCTTGCGGTCGTTCTGGAAGAAGTTTGCGAAGATCGCCGAGACCAGCGGCCCGGTGGCGCCGACCAGCATGGTTGCGAAGGCCAGCACGACGCTGGCGAGCGCCAGTCCGAGCAGCGTCACGCGCTCGATACCCGGAATTTTCAGCCAGGTCAGAATGAGGATAAAGCTGCCGAGGATCAGCTTCAGCAGCGCGTCAGGCAGCTGCACGACGAGAAAGGCGCCGCCGATAGCGCCGATGACGCTGCCGGCGATGAAGGGAGCGGCCACATCCATGCGCACGGAGGCGCGTTGATGCCAGGCGCGGCCGGTGTTCGAGCCGAGCTGGACAGCCCCGTGCACCGGGATCAGCGAGGCGACCGGCACGAACAGGCCCATCAGCGCCGGCATTGCGATGCCGCCGCCGACGCCGAAAGCGGCGGTAAGGGCAGAAGTGAAGAAGCTGGCGACGACCAGCAACGACGCCACCAAAGGCGACAGACCGTCCGGCAGCCAGGCGGCGATCAGGTCCACGCGTCGGTGCGCGCCGGCGCTATGCCTCGCTCTTATGCGTGAATTGCCCGGCGACGCGGTAGCGCCACAGATAGGACGGCAGGATGGTGGCGACCGACTGCGTCGCGATGCCGAGGCCCGCGAGCGTCCGCCCCTCCGCTTCGGCTTCCGCCGACACGACATTCGGGCTCTTCAGCAGGGTGACCTGGTCGGTGGTCAACAGCGGATTCGGAAGAAGCCCGAGGATGCTTGCCTGGAGCGACGCCAGCGTCCACGGCACCGTCACCAGCAGGCGCTTGCGGCCGATGATCTCGAGCATCTGCCGCATCGCCTGCTTGAACGTCATCACGTTGGGGCCGCCAAGTTCGTAGACGCGACCGCCCTTGACCTTGCCGTCGACCGATCGCGCGACGGCCTCCGCCACGTCGCCTACGAAGACCGGCTGCAGCAGAGTGGTGCCGCCGCCGATCATTGGCAGGCAGGGCGAAAAACGGGCCATGTTGGCGAAGCGGTTGAAGAACTGATCCTCGGGGCCAAACACGATCGAGGGCCGCAGGATCACCGCATCCTTGAAGATATCGGTCACGGCCTTTTCGCCAAGCGCCTTGGTGCGCCCGTAGACGGATTCCGAATCAGCATCGGCGCCGATCGCCGAAACATGCGTGAGTTTCGCGCCGGCGGCCCGCGCCGCCTCGGCGATCGCCCGGGCGCCTTCGGCCTGAACCGCGGAAAAGGACTGCGCGCCCGACTCGAAGAGCACGCCGACAAGGTTGATGACATGATCGGCGCCCTGAACCGCACGGTCTACCGACCAGCGGACACGCAAATTGGCTTGCACGGCCTGGATCTGCCCGACATTGCCGAGAGGTTGCAGATGGCCGGCGAGCTGGGGCCGCCGCGTCGCCACCCGTATCCGGTAGCCGCGCTGGGCCAGCGCCCTGACCACATGCCGCCCGATGAAACCGGAACCGCCGAATACGGTGACAAGTTTCGGGGTCTGCAGGATCTCGGTCATGAATGGCTCCGCTTGGGGGCGTGGGGCGCTGGGTTCCAGCGTTTCTTAGTCGGTTTTGTGAGGAACGCAAAGCGCATCCTGCGCCGTGCGACAGGCCGTAACCTGACCTAGGCCGGTCGGCCCTTTGAGGCTGCCATGAGGCGGTCGTGGATTGAGCGGGGGATGTCCAGCCCGGAGGAGGCGGTTCTCACCCGCGCCGTCGCCTTGCCAAGCCCAGGCATATAGACGCCATAATCCCGCCGCAGCCTTTCGCTCTGGTCCGCCATGCGCTGCTCGAAGGCAGGATCGAAAAGTTTTGGCTCCAGAG
Organism: Rhizobiaceae bacterium; assembly: GCA_046594775.1. GTDB lineage: Bacteria > Pseudomonadota > Alphaproteobacteria > Rhizobiales > Rhizobiaceae > CAMYMG01. Next base: position 4,467 of record JBKJRE010000534.1, read on the forward strand.
CCAGCACGAAAAGACCCGATGCGGGACATTCGGTTCCTTCGGCGAATCCCGGCGCATCGAGCGACCAGTTGGCGCCCGAAACACCGGCGGCCAGAACCTCCACCATCAGGGCGATGTTGGCGCCGCGCGCGCCGCCAAATGCCAGCAAGGCGCCCTTGACGGCTTCTGCCGGATTGGTCGTCGGATTACCCTGCGCATCCACCGCCCAGCCTGCCGGGATCTGCTTGCCCTCCGCAGCGGCCGCGCTGATGCTGGCGAAAGCCGTGGCGCTCGAAGACTGGTCGATGACCAGCGGTGGACCGTCCGCGACGGGGGCCGCGAAGGAGATCGGATTGGTGCAATAGACGGGCCTGGTCGAGCCTGAGCCCGCGAGCAGCGCCGGTCCGTTGGTTGCGGCGAGCGCGACAAGCCCGACCTCGGCCAGGCGGCGCGTGAAATAGCCCAGCGCGCCGCTGGTATAGGCATTCTTCTGCGAGAAGAGGGCGACGCCAAAAATGCTCGCGGTCCGGGCGAAGTCGTCGGCGATGCGATCGAAAGCTGTGTAGGCGGACCCGCCCATCGCGTCGGCGAGGTAGAGCGCCAGGGCCGGTCTCGTGACGAGAGGCTCGGCCGTAGCGTCGAGACGCCCGGCCATGATCGCGTCGAGATAGCTGCAAAAATGCGCAATGCCCATGAGGGCATGACCCTCCGCCTCTGCGGCGATAGCCGATCGTGCGAGCGAATGCGCGACTTCCTCGCTGGCGCCCAGGGCCATCGCGGCCCGGATGCACAGTGCCTCGGCCTCGGGCAGTCCGATGTGAACGGTCTCACTCATGGGATCAGGCAATCCGCACTGGAATCCGCGCCTCGATCTTCCTGAACGCGAACACGATGATGCCGGTGATGACGAGGTAGATCAGCGCCAGCAGCAGCAGTGGCTCGTAGACGATGAACGTGTCCTGCCGGACGCGCGAGGCAACGGCGTAGATATCGACGACGGTGATGGTCGCCACCAGCGGCGTCGCCTTCAACTGCAGAACGGTCTCGCCGGCAAGCGTCGGCAGGGCCCGGTAGAGCGCCTGCGGCAGCCAGATGCGGCGGAAGATTTTCCAGCGGCTCATGCCGTAGGCGCGTGCCGCTTCCAGCTGGCCGCGCGGCACGCCGGCAAAGGCGCCGCGCATCACCTCGCCCTCATAGGCGGCGTAGGAGATCGTCAGCGACAGCACGGCATAGGGCCATGCTTGTCTCAGATAGGGCCACAGTTCCGACTGGCGGATCCACGGAAATTGCGGAAACAGCGAGCCGAGCCCGTAATACAGCAGCCAGAGTTGAAGCAGCAGCGGCGTGCCGCGAATGACGGTGCAGAAGGCCTTTGCCGGCCAGGCCAGCCAGATCGGACCGGCGGCCTGCGCCAGCCCCAGCGGGACGGCAAGCAGGATCCCCAGGAAAGCCGTGACGGCCAGGATCCAGATCGTCCGCCATAGACCCTGCAAGGCCAAGTCGTAATAATTGGGGATCCAGTCCCAGCGCAAGAAGTAGGCGGCTGCCAGGAACAGCGCCGCAGCGATGGCGATCAGAGCGATGCGATGAGGTTGCAGCCAGAGCGAGGCCCTTGCGGTGGCGTCAATCAGCGCATGGGGCGGTTGGTCGGTCATTTCCCGCCCTCCACAATGGACGGCATGCCGCGGCGGGACCAGCGCTCGATTCGCGCGATAATCACGTTCGAAATCAAGGTGAGCATGAGGTAGAGCGCACCGGCGGCCATGAAGAAGGTGAAATAGGCCTTGGTCTGGCCCGCCGCCGTGCGGGTTTCCTGCGTGAGTTCGCTGAAGCCGACGATGGCCAGCAGCGCGGTGTCCTTGGTGGCGATCAGCCAGAGATTGGCCAGACCGGGAATGGCGAAGGGCAGCATGGCCGGCAGTGTGATGCGGCGCAGCATCAGGCCGGGCGACATGCCGTGGGCGCGCGCTGCCTCGATCTGGCCTTGCGGCACGGCCAGGATGGCGCCTCGGATCACCTCCGTCGCATAGGCGCCCTGAACGAAGGCCAACACCCAGATTCCGGCGACAAGGCCATTGACGTCGATGCGATCATAGCCGAGACCTTCCAGCACCCGGTTGATGAGGTCGGTCCCGGCAAAATAGAGCAGCAGGATGAGCACCAACTCGGGAACGGCGCGCACGATGGTGGTGTAGACCTCGAGCAGGTCGCGTGCCACCGGCCCGCCATAGAGCTTGCCATAGGCGCCGCCGATGCCGATCAGCAGGCCAATTCCGAAAGCGCCGATTGCAATCTGCACCGAGTTGAAAAGGCCGCGCAGCAGATTGCCGCCCCAGCCGGGCGGGTTCAGCGCCAAGAGGTCAAAAATGCTTGTCTGCGTTAGCGGAATAAGGAGCGGTTCGATCGGCCCGGTTCCACTCTATGTCCTGCGGGCGTCCCGTTCCGGGTTTTCTTGCCGCATTCCCCTCTGAATAGGCCGCGCCGATCAATCGTCCGGCGCGGCCCTGATGTCGTCGGAAGCGATCAGCCGCCGTAAATGTCGAAATCGAAGTAGTTCTTGGTGATCTTGTCATACTTGCCGTTGGCGCGGATCGCGGCAATCGCTGCGTTTATCTTTTCCTTGAACTCGGTGTCTTCCTTGCGCACGCCGGCCCCGACGCCTGGGCCGAGGATTTCCAGATCCTCGGCGACATTGCCCTTTAGATCGCAGCACTCCTTGCCCTGATCTGTCTTCAGAAACGCGTCAAGGGCGATCGAATCAGCCTGGGTTGCATCGATTCGGCCGGCGGCAAGATCCTGGTTCGCCTCGTCCTGGGTCTGGTATTCCTTGATTTCCGCAGCCTCCGCGAAGTGCTTCTTGGCGTAGGCGGAGTGTGTTGTCGAAACCTGGACGCCGATGATCTTGCCCTTCATGTCTTCGGGCGTGGCGCCGAATGTCTCGCCCTTCGGACCGATGATCGCGGTTGGCGTGTTGTAGTACTTGTCGGAGAAGTCGATCGTCTTCTTGCGCTCATCGGTGATCGACATCGAGTTCATGATGGTGTCGATCTTCTTGGTCGTCAGCGCCGGGATAAGGCCGTCCCACGGGATTGGCGTCATGACGCAATCGAACTTGGCCTCCGCGCAGATGGCATTGACGATATCGACTTCCCAACCGGTCCAGTTGCCCGACGCATCGGCGGCATAGAAGGGTGGGTAGGCCTCGGGCGAGAAGCCGACCTTGACCTCTTCGGCGCTGGCGAAACCGATTCCCGATGCACCGAGGACCAGTGCCGCGGCGGCGATCTTCAGAATGTTCTGCATAGTGTGACTCCCGTTTGACGTGTTCCAGATGGTTTTCTTAGTGGATATTGCTGATGAACTGCTTGAGTCGGTCGGATTTGGGCGAGCCGAAGAGCTGTTCCGGGGTGCCTTCTTCCTCGACCATTCCATTGTAGAGATAGACGACGTGGGTAGCGACCTCACGGGCGAATTTCATCTCGTGGGTGACCAGAATCATGGTCCGGCCTTCCTGCGCCAGATCGGCGATGACTTTAAGAACTTCGCCAACCAGTTCCGGGTCTAGGGCGGAGGTGGGTTCGTCGAAAA
>JBKJRE010000581.1:0-2688 GCA_046594775.1 Rhizobiaceae bacterium
GTGTCTACGAGATTCCCTGAAGCCGGCTTCAGGGAATCTCGTAGACACGCACCTCGCGCTCGATGCCGCGCAGCGACACGTCATGGGACTGTGGCGTCAGGGCCTTCTGCCTGAGCAGCGTGGCCGTCTGCAGATCGTCGACCACCGCCCCGGTGGCGAAGATCGACTGCGCGTTGGCCAGCCCCTGAACGCGCGACGCGATGTTGACGGTCTGGCCGAAATAGTCCTGGCGCTCATTCATCGAGACGGCGATGCAGGGGCCTTCGTGCAGCCCGATCTTGAGCAGCAGATCCTCCCGCCCGTGCCTTCGGTTCAGCTCGCGCATCGCGTCGCGCATCCGCAGAGCCGCCGCGATCGCCCGGTCGGGCATGGGAAAGGTCGCCATCACCGCGTCACCGATCGTCTTGACCACCGCGCCGGCTTCCGACGCGACGATTTCGTTCAGCACCTGGAAATGCGCGCGCACGAGGTCGAAGGCCACGAGGTCACCCACCCTTTCGTAGAGCTCTGTAGAGCCCCTCAGGTCGGTGAACAGGAAGGTCAGGCTGGTGATCTTCAGCCTCTGGTCGAACGCCAGCGTGTCGGTCCTGTAGAGGTCGCGAAATGTCTGGTTGGTCAGCAGCCGCTTGGCGGTCAGGAACGGTCGGCGGCGACCAAGCAGATCGTGCAGCGTGCCGCCGGCAATGCACACACTGGGCAGAACGCGCGAGTCGCTGCGGTTTTCGACGGCGATCCGCAAGGGACCGGGTCGCATTTCCAGCTTCTGGTTGTGCGCATGGTCGCGGTCGTAGATCAGCGACAATGCCTGGCGCTCCCGCGTCGGCTCGCCCTTGACGTCGATGAACTGGGCAGAATGGCTGACCGGCTCGAAGATGACGATGAATTCCGCCGGCAACTGGATCGAGAGAACCGCCTTGTCACCTGGCGCCAGCTCGACATGATCGATGATGAAATCGTTTACGACGGCGTCATACCCTTCCTCCGGAAGGTCGACGCCCGAACCCCAGTACAACTGACGATAATACTCCGCCAGCGGCAGCTCGTCCGGGTTGTGCGCTGCAATCCGGCGCACCCGGGGGCTGACCGTAAAGGTGACGTCGACCATCTCGTCCAGCGTGGGAGCATAGGAATCGGCGCACAGCGAGCATGCGTATTCTTCCTTTTGCAGCGTTTTCAGCGATGCATTGGTCTCGAGCACGCCGCCACAGCCGGGACACAGCACGTTCCAGGCGATGTCGAACATGCCGATCCGCGATCCGTGCAGGAAGGCGGCGATGCTGCTTTCCTCGTCGAGCCCGTTGCGCGCCGCGAAGGCCAACGGGTTGATGCGGCACAGCCGGTAGTCGGAAGCGTCGGCGACGAGCCGTTCGATTGCCGCGACGGTCTTGGCGTCGGCTGACTGGCCGAGCAGTACAAACAGGTCTCTGGCTTCGCTCATTCGAGCAGCCTCCAGCTGGATGCCCGGCCTCCAGCCATTCAGTTCCGCGCGGCCGGCATGATACACCTCGGCAGTTCGCCGCGCCATCGCCTTCCGACACGTGCCGGGGGCCGTGCTGCGCCACATTGTTGTCTTGACTTTCTCTTCCCGGGACACGACTTCCTTGTGGCGAAGAGGAGACCTTGCTCATGGCCGAACCCAGGCGTACGACCATAGACGGCGCGGAAGTGGAGCGCTTCTCCGCGCTTGCCGCCGAATGGTGGAATCCCAACGGAAAATTCCGACCCCTTCACAAGTTCAACCCTGTCAGGCTGGCCTATATCCGCGACAAGGTCGCAGAGCGCTTCGGCCGCGACCCGCATGCCGCGAGGCCTTTCGAGGGCCTGCGTATTCTGGATATCGGCTGCGGCGGAGGCCTGTTGTGCGAGCCGCTGGCCCGTCTGGGCGCATCGGTGGTTGGCGCCGACGCCTCCGAGACCAACATTGAAGTCGCCAAGCTGCATGCCGAGCAGGCTGGCGTGGCGATCGATTACCGGGCGACGACGGCGGAAGACCTCGCCGACGCCGGGGAGGCGTTCGACATCATTCTCAACATGGAGGTCGTCGAGCACGTCTCAGATGTCGGCCTTTTCGTCGGCAAATGCGCCGAAATGGTCAAGCCTGGCGGCATGATGTTCGTGGCCACCATCAACCGCACGCTGAAGGCGCTGGGTCTGGCCATTGTCGGCGCGGAATATGTCCTGCGCTGGCTGCCGCGCGGCACCCATGAATATGGCAGGCTGGTCCGCCCCGACGAGTTGGAGAAGGCGCTTGCCGACGCCGGCATGACCGTCTCGGACCGAACCGGCGTCATTTACAATCTGCTCGCCGACCGCTGGCAGCGGTCGAAGGACATGGACGTGAACTATATGGTGCTGGCGGAAAAGCCGTTCGGATAAGGCTGCCCGCTATCCAGATCGGAGCCTCGATGCAGGCCTGCAGACAGTAATCGTGCCGGCCAAATGAAGCGCCTCAGTTCTGGTCGTCCGGAAACACCGGTATGGGCATGAAGCCGACGCCGTCCTCGGCGAGGCTCTTTGCTTCTTCCCGCGTCGCCTCGCCATAGATTCCGCGCGCATCGGCTTCGCCGAAATGTATCTTTCGCGCTTCCTCGGCGAATTTCGGACCGACATAGTCGGCGCCTTCCTTCATCTTCCGGGTGAGCGCCTTCATCTCGGCAATCGCCGTCTTCTGCTGTTCGCCCAGCGCCA
>JBKJRE010000013.1:0-17575 GCA_046594775.1 Rhizobiaceae bacterium
GTCAAAATCCTTGCCTTCGCTGCCCTTCATCTTGGCCCATATTTCATCGTCACTGCCGATGAATACGACATCGACGCCGATCCCGGTGGAGGCGGTGAATTCCTTTACCCAATCCTGGTCGGCATAGCCATCCCAGGCCAGAACACGAAGGTTTTCGGCCATTGCTGCAGAAGTCATCAGCGCGGCTGTCAGGCCGTAGGCCAGGCCGAGGAGGAGTTTCTTCATTCCCATAGCAGTTCTCCTTATAGCATTTGCGACGTCCCAATACGCCCGTCGGCAGCAGTCAAAGCTGGGTTACCCGTACCGGACCCTCATCCGGCACCGATTCCATGCGGTTGCGAAGCGGCTTGCCGAACAACGCCGCCTCGATCTCGTATTCGTCTCCGGGGGCCGTCTTGATCCCCGAGGCGAAGCTCATTACCGCCGCGCCGAAAAAATAGGCGTGAAGGTCGCCCGGCCGCCGATGCATCGGATAGCGAAAGTGATAGTGCTCGAGGTTGGAAATCGAGTGTGACATGTGGGCTTCGCCCGACAGGAACTCCTCTTCCCAGATCACTTCGCCATCGCGGCGGATACGGGAAGTGCCGCGGACTTCCTGAGGCAACTCGCCGATCAGCAGTTCCGGCCCGATAGAACAGGCGCGCAATTTGGAATGGGCAAGATAGAGATAGTTCTCAGCCTCGGTCAGATGGTCCGAGTATTCGTTTCCGAGCGCATAGCCGATCCGGTAGGGCCTGCTGTCGGGGCCATTGATGTAGAGCCCGACGATCTCGGCTTCCTCTGCCCCGGCCTTGGCAAAGGCGGGCAGCGGCAGCGTTGCTCCGGGCGGAACGACGCATGTGCCAACACCCTTGAAGAACCACTCGGGCTGCACCCCAAGATCGCCATCGGCTGGCTTGCCAGCCTCGATACCCATGCGAAATATCTTGAGAGAGTCAGACTCCGCAGCACCCTCTCCATGGGTCAGCGTATGCATCTGGTTGCGGGCGCTGGCGCTGCCGGTGTGGGTCAGACCCGTGCCGGTGACCAGAAAGCGCGCCGGCTCGGGATGATCGAGCGGCGCCAGGACCAGTCCCAGCCGAAGCAGTTCATCATAGTCGACTGAGGCCTGTCCCGTGCGCTCTTCAACGAGGCTCGCAATGCCAATGCCGCGTGCGATGGCAGCCTCGGCGAGGTCCATGACCGAAGCCGTCTGCGACAGCGGATGAAGATGATTGCCGTCCAATGAAACCCGCCCGACATGCCGCTTGCCATCTGACGACTTGTACTGGACGACGCGGATTGCGGCGTTGCCGCTTGAGTGCACGCTGGTCATATCCAACCCCCGTCGACGATGAATTGCTGGCTTGTGCACATGCGGCTGTCATCGGCGGCCAGGAACAGCGCCATCCTGGCAATATCGGACGGCTGCAGCCGGTCGGGCAGGCACTGGCGCTCCGCGATCTGCCTCTCGCCAGCCTCATCGAGCCAGAGCCGCATCTGCCGCTCCGTCATGACCCATCCCGGCACCATGCAGTTGACGCGGATGCGCTCGGGACCAAATTCGCGTGCCAGCGCGCGCGTCATCCCCCAGATGGCGGCCTTGGATGTTACATAGGCCGGGCAGTCGGCATCGCCGACCATCCAGGTGATGGAACCGAAATTGATGATCGAGCCGCCGCCCCGGGATTTCATGTAGGGGCGCACGGTTTGCGCGGCAAAGAACTGGTGGCGGACATTGACGGCCATGCGGTCGTCCCAGTAGTCGACCGTGACGGCTTCGGTCTGATGGCGATCGTCGTTGCCGGCGTTGTTGCACAGCACGTCGATCGGCCCGTTGACGTCGGCCGCACTTGCCACCGCTGACCTGAGCGCTTCAATGTCACGAAGGTCGCAAGGGATGAAGACCGGCTTGTTTGCGGTGGCGGCAAGCTCAATCACGAGTGCTTTCGAGGGGGCGTCAGCGATGTCCACGAACGCCACCTTGCTGCCCTGCGCGCAGAAATGGCGCACCAGGCTCTCGCCGATTCCTGACCCGCCGCCCGTGACGAAGACGCTCCGCCCCTTCAGGCTAGGGTAAATCGCGGGCTTGTCGATATCGCCTTTCATGCAGTCGCCTTCTAGTGAGAGTGTCGTGGAACGCCGGCATCGCGGCGGCCGACGAGGAAATCGAAATCACAGCCTGAATCGGCTTGCAGCACCTTCTCGACATAAAGGCTCTGGTAGCCGCCGACGGGCGCCTCGGGCGGCGTCCAATCTGCCCTGCGCAAGGCCAGTTCGGCATCGGAAACCATCAGTTCCAGCCGGCGTCCCGCAACATCGAGTTCGATGATGTCGCCATCGCGCACCAGTCCAAGAACGCCGCCGGCCGCGGCTTCGGGGGCGACGTGCAGCACGACGGTCCCGTAAGCGGTTCCGCTCATCCGGGCGTCGGAGATACGCACCATGTCCGATACGCCCTCCTTCAGCAGTTTTGCGGGCAGCGGCATGTTTCCGACCTCCGGCATGCCGGGATAGCCTCGCGGGCCGCAATTCTTGAGCACCATGACCGAACTCGCGTCGATATCGAGGTCTGGGTCGTCGATGCGGGCATAGAAATGTTCGATGTTTTCGAACACCACGGCCTTGCCCCGGTGCTGCATCAACGCCGGCGTTGCCGCTGACGGCTTGATCACCGCACCGTCAGGCGCAAGATTGCCGCGCAGGACGGCAATGCCGCCCTCCGGGGTCAGGGGCTTGTCCATCGACCGAATGACCTCGGTGTTGTAGTTGGGTGCATCGGCAATATTCTCGGCGATGGACCTGCCGTTGACCGTCAAGGCATCTCCATGCAGCAGGCCTGCATCGTCGAGCGCGGCCATCACGGGGGCGAGCCCGCCGGCATAATAGAAATCCTCCATCAGGAAGCGTCCCGACGGCATCAGGTCGACGATCGTCGGCACGCCGCGTCCGAGGCGATCCCAGTCGTCGAGGCTGAGGTCTATGCCGATCCGGCGGGCGATGGCGATGAGATGGAGGACCGCATTGGTGGAGCCGCCGATGGCCCCGTTGACGCGAATGGCGTTCTCGAACGCCCGCATGGTCAGAATCTGAGCGATCTTCACATCGTCGCGCACCATCTCGACAATGCGGCGTCCGGCCAGATGCGACAGCACGCCCCGACGCGCATCGACGGCAGGGATTGCGGCGTTGTCCGGCATGCCGATGCCGAGCGCCTCAACCATGCTGGCCATGGTCGAGGCGGTCCCCATCGTCATGCAACTGCCTGCCGAGCGGCTCTGGCCCTGCTCGGCCCCAAGAAACGCTTCGACCGTCATGCGGCCGGCCTTCACATCCTCGGCAAACTTCCACACATGCGTGCCCGATCCGATGTCCTGCCCGCGGTATTTGCCGTTGAGCATCGGTCCGCCGGAGATGGCGATGGTCGGCAGATTGGCGGACGCCGCGCCCATCAGCAGCGCGGGAGTGGTCTTGTCGCAGCCGACCAGGAGGATGACCCCATCGATGGGATTGCCGCGGATGGATTCCTCGACGTCCATACTGGCAAGATTGCGAAACAGCATCGCGGTCGGGCGCAGATTGCTCTCGCCCAGCGACATCACCGGAAATTCCAGCGGCAGGCCGCCGGCCTCGTAGACCCCGCGCTTCACATGATCGGCGATGCCGCGCAGGTGGCCGTTGCAGGGTGTGAGTTCGGACCAGGTGTTGCAGATTCCGATGACCGGGCGGCCGTCGAACTCATCGTCCGGGATGCCCTGATTCTTCATCCAGCTGCGATGCATGAAGGCGTTCTTGCCGTCGCCGCCGAACCAGGCGGTGGAACGCAACGCGTGCTTCTTGCCGGTCACGTGACGCTCCCTCGCCTGCTGCGCTTGCGGTTGAGGTTCTCGACGCCAAGGCGGACGTCTTCCTCGGCATTGTCGATCAACACCATGACCGCGCGCTGCGCGCCGATTGCGTCTCCCGCCGCGATACGCTCGGCGACTTCCCGGTGCAGCGGCAGCGAATGAAGCTGGCCGCGCGGATTGTCGTTGGACAGCCGGAAGCTCATCATCAGCGCGGTCTCGACCAGCGCCGCGAGCGACCCCATCAGTTCATTGCCGGTCATCCTGAGGATGGTCTGGTGGAAGACCAGATCGGGCTTGGCGAACTGCTCGCCGTCGTCTCCGACAGCTTCCATCTGGCCGAGCGCGGCGAACAGTTGTTCGATCTGCTCGGGCGTGGCGCGCTCGGCGGCCAGCGAGGCCGACATCGGCTCGATGGCGCGCCGCAGCTCGAACAGGGCGCGCACGTCGTCGGGGTTGATCGGACCCGCATAGCGCCATGCAAGAACGTCGGGGTCGAGAAAATTCCACTCCGTTCGCGGCAGCACCCTTGTGCCGGTCTTGGGCCGCGACTCGACCAGACCCTTGCCGGCCAGCACCTTGATGGCCTCGCGCAACACGGTTCGGCTGACCCCCAGCATGACGCTCGAATCGTCGGCAGTCGGCAGCACTTCTCCGGGAACGAACTCGCCCTGCACGATGCGCATGCCAATCTGCTGGACGACGGAGGCATGCAGTCCGCCGGCGGCCTGCGCACTACTGGTAGGCCCCTGCGTTATCATACGATGCGCGCGGGCAACGCTGAATGATTTGTCATTCTTCATACTATTCATATGATAGTTATTATTGTCCGTGCTTTCCGTGTCAAGGACGAATCCCGTGCGTGCGAAGCGCACCACGTGACGCGCACCTGGACGAACCCTATCCATGTGAAAAAGTCTGGCAGATGTCTGCGGTGGCCTTGCCGCGCACAGGCTGTGCTGGCCGTGAGCGCTTAGACAGGATTAGTCATTACGCCTCGGCGACCCAGCCGGACGCTTGCGAAAAAAACATCAAGCCCCGGGCCGGGGCCGGGAGCGGAGTGCTTGGCTGGTACCCTATCTCAACGGCAATAGGCGTCAGCGTACGAGGAACCCACCATCCAGGGGAATGGACAGGCCGTTCATCATCGCGGACGCGTCGCTGAGGAGGAATGCAATGACTTCGGCGATGTCGATCGTTTCGGCAAAGCGACCGATCGGGATCCTGTTGAGCACCGGCTCGGATTTGGCCTTGTCGCTCCAGGCGCGAGCGGCCAGTTCAGTCATTGTGACGATGGGGTTGATGCAGTTGACGCGGATGCCCGATTTGCCGAGTTCGTTGGCCATCACGCGGCTCATCGCGTCCATTGCGCCTTTCGATGCGCAATAGGACGCGTGATCGTCGAAGCCGATGAAGGACGAAAGGCTGGAGACGTTCACGATTGCGCCGCCGCCGCCCAAGGCGATCCGGCTGCGCGCAAACTCCTGTGCGACGATCATCGCGGCGCGCGTGTTGACCGCATGGACCATGTCGAAAGCCTCGACGGTCACGTCGACGAAGGGTTCGAGAATATTGATGCCGGCGCAATTCACCAGATAGTCTGCGGGCAGGCTCGAAAGTGTTGCTTTGCGCGCGGCTTCGGCGTCCGCAAGATCGACCGCAATGGCGGTGCAGTCGATCTCTTCCCTGAGGCTGTCGAGGTCTTCCTTGGTCCGAGACAGAGCCACCACCTTCGCCCCCTTGCCCGCCAGAAGCCGCGCCGTCTCGCGACCGATGCCCTTGCCGGCCCCCGTGATCAGGACCGTCTTGCCCTCGAAACCCATTGGCTGTTCCCAATCCCGTCTTCTTGTCGCAACCTAACCTCCACCCCCCGATCTCGGGCAATTGCTCGAAAACTCGCGCAGCCAACAGTTCGTCGCGTGACCGCAAATAGGTTTGGCGCACTCCTCATTCGTTGAAAAAGCGATACTCCATCCTGTGATCGTAGACTTCGTCCGGTTGCAAAAGGCAGGTCGGGAAATGGGTGAAATTCGGCGTGTTCGGAAATTTCTGTGTCTCCAATGTGTAGCCGGCGAACCGACAGTATGGCAGCCCCTTCTTGCCGATCACCGTTTCGTCCAGATAGCCGCCGGTATAGAACTGAACTCCCGGCTCGCTCGTTCTCAGCTCCAGTCCGCGCCCGCTTGCCGGGTCGACCACACGGGCGCAGGCGCGCAATGCCTCGTCCGGACCGTTCAGACACCAATTGTGGTCATAGCCGCCGCCCACCAGGCTTCCCGTGCCCACATCCTGCAGGCTGTCGATGTCCCTGCCGATGGGATGGGCCGCACCAAAGTCGAAAGCCGTACCGGCGACGGACAGAACCTCTCCGCTGGTGATCAGTTCGGCGTCGATCGGCGTGTAGAAATCCGAATGGAGTTGAAGAAGCTGATCGCGCACGTCGCCCGACCCCTGGCCTGCAAGGTTCCAGTAGGCGTGATTGACGGTGTTGAGAATCGTTGGCTTGTCGGTTATGCCACGCATGCGGATATCCAGAACATTGTCATCGGTCAGACGGTAGGTGGCGGTGAGCGACACCATGCCGGGAAAGCCCTGCTCCCCGTCATGCGAGACCGTTGAAAACACGACGGTGTTCCGGACCTCGTCTACCGAGGCCGTCCAGTTCTTGCGGTCAAAGCCGTTGCTGCCGCCATGCAGATGGTTCGATCCCTCATTGCGATCGACCTGGTACGGCTTTCCGTTCAGGACAAATTGTCCGTCCCTGATGCGGTTGCCATAGCGGCCGCAGGTTGCGCCGAAATAGGTGTTCGTCGCTATGTATGAGTCCAGATCGTCGAAACCCAGGACGATGTCGGCGAGTTTGCCCTTGCTGTCGGGCATATGAAACTCTGTAAGGCGCGCACCATAACTGATGAGCTTTGCTGAATAGCCGTTGCCGTTGCGCAGCACGAAGCCCTGGACCGCCTCTCCATCAATCTCGCCAAAGCTGAACCGTTCGATCATCTGCAAATCACTTTTCTTCCGGGGTCAGCATTCATTGCATTGCCGGTTGCAAAATCAGTTCCGCGCAGCGGCTTCCCAGCATCATCGCCGGTGCGTTGGTGTTGCCCGAATTGATGTTCGGCATGGCCGACAGATCGCAGACCCTCAGGCGCTCAATTCCGCGCACCCGCAGACGTGCGTCAAGGACCGCCATCTTGTCGCCGTCCGGACCCATCCTGCAAGTCCCGCTCGGATGAAAGTTCGTCTTCACGAACCGTCTGCAGTGGGCGGCGAAGGCGGCATCGCTGGTGTCGCCGGGTGCCGGTATGGCAATGCGCTTGACGCGACCCGCGAGAGGCTGCTCGTGGAAGGCGCGCAGGAAATATTTCTGCCCCTCGATCATCATCTGCATGTCGTCAGCGTGTTTCAGCAGGTTGGGCGAAACCAGCGGCATGTCGTCTGGATTGGCCGAACGGAGCTGGACCGTTCCGCGCGATTTGGGTTTTGTGAGGACGGTTGTCACTGTGAACCCGTAGGTGTTTTCCACGAGATCGGGAGCGCCGCGGTCGAGATAGACGATCGGCACGCAGAACGCCTGTATCGTCGGCACGCCATCGGGGTTGACCGGGTTGACGAAGCCGCCCGCCTCCACACCGGACGAGGTAATGGGGCCTGAGCCGAATATCTTGAACTGCAGCCCGTTGGCCAGCATGCGCCAGCCCTCGCCCTGCAGATGATAGCCATACGGACCGTTGGCGATGGCGGTGATCGGCACTTCCGGGTGATCGATCAGGCTGGCGCCGACGCCCGGCAGGTCGACGATGCAGGGGATGCCGTGAGCGCCGAGATGATCGGCAGGGCCGATTCCCGACAGCATGAGAAGCTGCGGCGTCACCAGCGATCCCGCCGAGACGATGACCTCACGATCGGCGAATGCCTGGTGCTCTCGCCCCTTGCCGTCGCGGTACGTCACCCCGACCGCCACGCCATCCGATATTTCGATCCTGGACACCCGCGCGTGGAGCTTCACCTCCAGATTCGGATTGCCTTCGAGCGGCGAAAGAAAGGCATAGGCCGCGCTGCTGCGTTTGCCGTTGCGGTTCATGAATTGATAAAAGCCGACGCCGCGCTGGCTGGGGCCGTTGAAGTCGTGATTGTAGGGCAGTCCCAGCGCCTGGACGCTTTGCACGAACCAGCGCGAAACCTCGTTGATGTGGCCGGGATCGGAGACGAGAAGCGGGCCGGCGTTGCCATGCAGCTCATCCTGCAGCCGGTTGTTACCCTCCATACCGCGGAAATGCGGCAGCACGTCTTCCCAGCCCCAGCCCGGATAGTCATTGCCGCCACGCAGCAGCTCGTGCCACTCGTCGTAGTCCGCCGGGACGCCACGCATATAGACCTGCGCATTGACCGAAGACCCGCCGCCCAGCACATTGCCCTGGGGAATATCGTGCGTCCGGCCGTCCAGATGGTCTTGCGGCACCGTCCGGTGATAGCGCATGAACTTGCTGCCGTAGATCATCTTGAAGATCCCGGGCGGCATGTCGAGCATCGGGTGGCGGTTTCCGTGGCCGCCTTCCAGAACCAGAACGCGTGCCTTGCCGTCGGAGACAAGCCTGGCGGCCGCCACGCATCCGGACGAGCCGCCGCCCACGATGATGTAGTCGTAAACCTGCTTCACGTTCGAGACCGCTCCCTCAGGCCTTGACGGCCGCCAAACCCTTCCAGTCGAACTCGATGCCGTGACCCGCACGCGAGGGCGCAATGGCGAAGCCTTCCTCGATGCGAAGCGGCTCATCGATGTAGCGATCGAGGCCGAAGCCGTGGGCTTCGAGGTAAGACCGGTTCGGTGCGGCCGCCAGCAGGTGAACGGTTATGTCATGCGCACCGTGCGACGTCACCGGCAGGTTGAACGCCTCGGCAAGATGCGCGATCTTCATGAAGGCGGTGACGCCGCCGCAATTGGTCACATCCGGTTCGGGATAGGTTACCCCGCCGCTGGCGATCAGATGCCGGAAATCCCAGACGGTACGCAGATTCTCGCCGGCCGCAATCGGCAGGCCGCCTTCCCGCACGACCCGGGTATGGCCCGCCACGTCATCGGGCGAGATCGGTTCCTCGAGCCAGGTCAGGTCGGCAGGGGCGAAAGCTCGCGCGGCGCGGATGGCCTCGTCGACACTCCATTTCATGTTGGCATCGGCCATCAGCGGGAAGTCGTCGCCCAGATGCTTGCGCATGGCCATCACGCGCTCGACGTCCTCGGAGAGCTTCCTGCGTCCCACCTTCATCTTGATGGCGCGGAAACCGCGTTCGAGATTGCCGTCGGTCTGCTTGAGAAGGTCTGGAAGCGTCAGCCCAAGGTCGATGCCGCCCGCATAGCAGGGCACCTTGTCCGAGAACCCACCGAGGAGCTTCCACATGGGTTGCGCAAGCCTTCTTGCCTTGAGATCCCAAAGCGCGATGTCGACGGCCGACAGCGCCAGCACCGTCGGGCCGCCGCGGCCGCCATAGTGCATGTCCCACCATATCCTGTGCCAGATCGCCTCGATCAGGTCCGCGTCCTGGCCCTGCATGATCCCGGCAAGCTCACGCTCGATGATGTTGGCGATCGCCCCGCCATTACGGCCGACGGTGAAAGTGTAGCCGACGCCCTCGGCTCCGTCCTCATCACTGATACGCGCCGTCACAAGTTCAAAATCGCGCATCGCGCCATGCGTCGAGTCGGTCAGAATTTCTGGCAGCGGTATTCGGAAGAAACCGGTGGTGACGGATTGGATCCTGGACATGTGTTCTCACTGGCTGGTCGTTCGGAACAGGACGGAGCGCTATGTCACGCGGCATCCGGAACAGAATTTCTCGGTTGCGGTTCCGCGAGAATTGGCATGAAACCGATCGATTGCCGATCCCGGATTGCGCCTCCCTCGCAAACCTATCGATCGTAGCATCTGGCGACCCGGAATGCGGGAAGTGCCATTCTTGCCACGGAAATTCGAACGGCGATAGCTGGTTTGAACGGCAGCCCTAGCGCAGATGCTGTTGCCAATAACCATACTTGACGGGCCAGCGGATTTCAATTTGTATGACAATAGAGAAGGCGGAGCATAACGCCGCCTCTCCATCGTTTGCACGGGAGGGCAGCGACACGTCATTCGCCGTCATTTCCCGGCACTTTTTCGACAATGCGGCCGGAGGCCCCGCACGGCGTGATTCCCACGCGCGGCCCCTTTGGGAGGAGTAGTATGATTATTGACCGCCGTACGTTGCTGCAGGTGACCCTCGGGGGCCTTGCGGCCACCGGATTCAGCGTTCGCGCCGCCTATGCGGACTTGCCCAAGCTGGAAAAGAAGGACAAGTACAAGGTCGGGTTCGCCCAGACCGAAAGCAACAATCCGTGGCGCCTGGCGCAGACCAAGAGCATGAAGGACGAAGCCGAAAAACGCGGCTGGCAGCTGGTCTACACCGACGCCGCCGGTTCGGCTGCCAAGCAGGTCGCTGACGTGCGCTCGATGATTGCCCAGAAGGTCGATGTCATTCTGCTTGCGCCTCGCGAAGAGAAGCCGCTCATTCCGGCCGTCATGGAGGCCAAGAAGGCGGGTATCCCGATGTTGCTCATCGATCGTAACGTCGACCAATCCCTTGCCAAGGGTGGCGAAGACTATGTGGCCTTCATCGGCTCCGACTTCGTCAAGGAAGGCATGCAGGCGGCCGAAGCCTTGACGGCGGCAGTCGGCGGCAAAGCCAAGATCATCGAGCTTCAGGGCACGGTCGGCAGTTCGCCCGCCAATGATCGCATGTCCGGTTTTGCGAACTACATCAAGGATTACCCGGGCATGGAGATCATCGCCTCCCAGTCTGGCGACTTCGCCCGCGACAAGGGCCGCCAGGTGTTCGAGACGCTGTACCAGGCGCATCCCGAAGCCACGGCGCTTTACTCGCACAATGACGAGATGACCATGGGCGCCATCGCCGCCATGGAGGCCGCCGGCAAGGTGCCGGGCAAGGACCTGATCATTGCCTCGATCGACGGCACCAAGGACGCCACCCAGGCGCTTCTGGACGGCAAGGTTCTGGTCGTCGTCGAATGCAACCCGAAGTTCGGCCCGGCTGCCTTCGATGCCATCGAGAAGTATGGCAACGGCGAGACGCTGGCGCCTCGGCTGGTCAATGTCGACCGCGTTTTCACCAAGGAGAACGCTGCCGACTACATGCCGGAAGCATACTGATACTTCCGATGACATCGATAACAGGTGGGAGCCTCTGGGCTCCCGCCTCTTTTTTGCTTTGAATGGGGTGCCATGACCACTCCGCTCCTCTCCATGCAGGCGATTTCGAAGAGTTTCGGCGGCATCCCGGCACTCTCTCAGGCCTCGCTTGAAGTTATGCCCGCCGAGATCATGGCGCTGGTCGGCCAGAATGGCGCCGGCAAGTCGACCATGATCAAGATCCTCAACGGCGCTTATGTACGCGATTCTGGGACAATCCAATTCGACGGCGCGCCCTGGACCGCCGGGTCGCCGCAACAGGCGCAACGCGCCGGCATCAGCACGATATTCCAGGAGATCAACCTGATCGGCTACCGGTCGGTTGCGGAGAACATCTTTCTCGGACGGGAACCGCGCCGCGCCTTCGGGCTGCTCGACTGGAAGAGGATCAACGAAGAGGCCGCCGCGCTTCTCGCGCGCTTCGACGTCAAGGTCGACGTCCGCACGCCGCTCGAAAACCACTCCACGGCGATCCAGCAGATGGTCGCAATTGCGCGCGCCGTGTCGTTCGCCGCCCGGCTGGTCATCATGGATGAGCCGACCTCCTCGCTCGACGAGGCGGAGGTGGACGTGCTGCTGCGCACCGTTCGGCAGTTGAAAGCCGAGGGCGTTTCGGTGCTTTTCGTCAGCCATAAGTTTGACGAACTCTACCAGGTCTGTGACCGCGTGACCGTCATGCGCGACGGCAAGACGGTTGCGGTGACGCCGATGAGCGAGATCTCGAAACTGCAGCTTGTGGCTAGCATGCTTGGCCGCGAACTGGACGAGGTGGCAAAGAAGGGTGCGACGGCATTCAGGGGCGGCACCGGAAACATCGGCGGCGAATTGCTGTCGGCCAAGGGTATCGCGATCGGCCATCTTGTTCGCAACGCCGAGGTTGAAGTCCGCAAAGGCGAAATCGTCGGTCTCGCGGGACTGCTGGGATCGGGCCGCACGGAAACCGCGCGCGCGATTTTTGCGGCGGACCACAGAACGGCTGGCGAAATTACCTTCGACGGCGTCGCCACCAAATTCAAGAGTCCTGCCGAAGCCATCGCGGCGGGCATGGGATATTGCTCCGAGGACCGGAAGAGCCAGGGAATCATTCCCGGCATGACCGTCGCGGAGAACCTCACACTGGCGCTGATGCCGGCGCTGACGCGGTCGGGTCTGCTTGACGAAGCCAAGCAGCGCGAGGTGGTGGAGCGCTTCATCAGGGATATCGGCATCAAATGTGCTGGTCCCAACCAGAAGATCCGTGAACTTTCGGGCGGCAACCAGCAGAAAGTCTTGCTGGCGCGATGGCTCTGCATGAATCCGAAACTGCTCATTCTCGACGAACCAACACGTGGCATCGACGTGGGAGCCAAGGCAGAGATCCAGGCGTTGATTCGGCGCTTGGCGACCGACGGGTTGGGCGTTCTGATGATCTCGTCCGAGTTGGAAGAAATCGTCGAGGGCGCCGACCGTGTGTTCGTACTTCGGGAGGGGCGCACCGTCGCTGAATTCGATCATGACAATCTTACCGAAGGCGATGTCATGCGCGCCATGGCTCACGATGATGCCTACGACAAGCTGCACGCAGGGGGGGCATCGTCCAGTGGCTGATCGCGCGCTATTCTTTCAGCGCTACGGAGTGGCGCTTGCTCTTGTTCTGCTCATCATTTTCAACCTTGCGGTGACGCCGAATTTCGCAACGGCCCAGACGCTTTCAGTGAACCTGACACAAGTCTGCACGATCGTGATTGTCGGAGTCGGAATGACCCTGGTGATCGCAACTGGCGGCATCGACCTTTCGGTCGGCTCGCTGATGGCGATTGCCGGCGCCATGTCGCCAATGTTCTTCACCGGCCAGCTCTTCCCCACTCCGCTGTATGTCGGGATCGCCTTGGGAATTGTCTTTCCCATTATCATCGCCGGAGTGTTCGGGCTCTTCAACGGCTGGTTGATCACGAAATTCTCGATCCAGCCGATCATTGCAACGCTGGTGCTCTTCATCGCCGGACGGGGTATTGCACAGGTTTCCACCAACGGCGACCTGCAGGTGTTCAAGGTTCCCGAGTTCCAGGCGATCGCCATAGGCCGCGTTCTCGGCGTTCCATTCCAGGTCTGGATCATGCTGGTGATCGTGGCGGTGGCTGCCTTCATCCTCCACCGCACCGTCTTCGGGAAACAAGTCCTCGCCGTTGGCGGCAATGAGGCGGCTGCACGGTTGTCGGGAGTTCCGGTGACGCGCGTCAAATATCTTGTCTACCTGATCTGCGGGCTATGCAGCGGCGTCGCGGGTCTCATCGTTATCGCCATGAACTCAGCAGCCGATGCCAATCTGATCGGGCTTGGCATGGAGCTTGATGCCATTGCAGCGGTGGTCGTTGGCGGCACGCTGCTGTCGGGCGGACGCGCAACCATCATCGGAACCCTTCTGGGCGCCCTTGTCATTCAGCTGGTGCGCTACACGCTGCTTGCCAATGGAGTACCGGACCCGGCTGCACTCGTTGTGAAGGCGGGACTAATCGTCCTTGCCGTATGGCTGCAGCGACAGGAGCATAACTGATGAAGGGCTGGCGCATCTCGCCCAGCATGGCGGTCGTCGCCGTGTTGATCGTGCTGACGCTGCTTGGCGCGTGGCGCTATGATGGCTTTCTGAGCGTCTACAATGTCCAGTCTGTCCTGCGCTACAATTCGATGTTTGCGCTCGTCGCCCTTGGCATGTGCTTCGTGATCATGACCGGCGGCATCGATCTGTCGGTCGGTTCGGTTGCTGCGTTTTCGAGTGTGGTGGCGGCCCACCTGAGCGGCTACGGGCTCCTTCCCGGGCTGCTTGGGGGGCTGTGCGCCGGCCTGCTTGCCGGGACGCTGAATGCGATCATCATCACCAAGCTGAAGATCCTGCCGTTCATCGCGACGCTGGCAACCATGCTGGCAGCATCGGGAACCGCTCTGCTGCTCGCCAACAACCAGTCGGTTTCGGTGTCTTACGAAACGGGGTTTGTCGATCTGGGCCAGGGAGACCTATTCAGCTTCCTGCGACCCGAATGGGTGGACGGTGACGATGCAGGCATAATGGGCGGGATAATCGGCTTCATCCTGAGCTTCCCGACGCCGGCTTTCATTGCCCTGGCTGCCTATATCGCTGGGGCAATCGTCATCGGGCATACGGCCTTCGGACGCCACATCCTCGCGTCGGGAGGCGGAACCGAAGCATCGCGCCTGATGGGACTTCCGGTCGATCGCACGATCTTCCTTGCCTATGTCATTTCGGGTGGTACTGCCGGCATGGCAGGCGTGATCCTGGCGGCGCAGTTTGGCGCCGGACAACCCATCGAAGGCATTGGCTGGGAGTTGTTCGCCATCGCGTCAGTAGTGGTCGGTGGCACGCTTCTGACGGGTGGAAAGGGGTCCATCGGAGGCACATTGGCTGGCGCGCTGCTCCTCGGCATCATCTTCACCATTCTGAATTTCGAGAACGGCATGGGCTGGATCTCGCTGTCCGCCTATTGGCAATCGGTGGTGCGTGGAGCGTTCCTGTTCGTGGTCGTTGTCCTGCAGGCAAAGCTCTCGCTTCGCGCGCAGGCATAGAGTGGCGCGCCGACGAATTGGGGCGCTGCGAATAATCTAGGGTCCGGATTGGACCGAAGAGCCTTGGAACGGCGCTGCGTCGATGTGCCAAGAGTAATCACGAGGGGGAATTGGAGACATGTTGCAGGGTATCAAACGAGCCTTTTGGTTCATCCAGACGGGAGAGCGACGCTTTCACGGATGCTTATCCTTCGGAGAATGCGTCGTTCCCCCCGGCGCCAAATAGGCCGCGCCATGGTTTACCAGAAGCCGATCGTCATCCTTGGCGTGTTTGTCGCCGACACGGCCTACAGGGCCGCCCGGACGCCGCGCATGGGTGAA
Source organism: Rhizobiaceae bacterium (assembly GCA_046594775.1). Taxonomy (GTDB): domain Bacteria; phylum Pseudomonadota; class Alphaproteobacteria; order Rhizobiales; family Rhizobiaceae; genus CAMYMG01. The sequence goes on from JBKJRE010000013.1 coordinate 14,948, forward strand.
ACAATCATGGGTTCCGGCTTCAAGCTTGGCCCCGGTGGCAAAGGCTCGAACCAATCCGTGGCGGCCGGCCGACTGGGTGGCGATGTCACCTTCATCACCCGGCTCGGATGCGATCCCTTTGCGGACATGGCGCTGGCGACATGGAGCGCATCGGGAGTGAAGTCCGCCGTCATCGAAACGCCGGAAAGCTATACCGGAGCGGCTTACATCTTCGTTGACGAGGCGACGGGAGACAATGCCATCATTGTCTGTCCGGGGGCCGCGTCGCTCATCTCGGTGGCCGACATTGACGCCAATTCCGAACTCCTGCGGTCGGCCGGCATTTTCGTAACGCAGCTTGAACAGCCGATCGATGCTGCAATGCGGGCGCTGAAGATCGCCAAGGATGCAGGAGTGACCACGATCCTCAACCCTGCGCCTGCCGCGAGCCTGCCGGTCGACATCTATGAGCTTTGCGATTATTTGACTCCGAATGAAACCGAGGTGGGCGAACTGACCGGCATCAAGGTCGAAACGGTCGAAGACGCCCGCGCCGCCGCCAGTCGCCTGATCGAAATGGGCGTGGGAACGGCCGTCATAACCTTGGGCGACAAGGGCGCGCTGCTCCACTCCGCCGAGCAGTCCGTTCACATTCCGGCGGTTCATGCCGGCGATGTCGTCGAGACAGCAGGCGCCGGCGATGCCTTCAATGGCGGTTTGGCCGTTGCGCTTTCGCGGGGCATTGCTCCGCCGGAAGCGGTGCAGTTCGCCTGTGCTGTCGCCGGGATATCTGTCACGCGATCCGGTACTGCGCCATCGATGCCGACGAGCAAAGAAGTTGCAGAGGTTCAAAGCAACATGCAGGCCGGCGCCAGGAGTCCCCGCAAGGCGCAGATGAAAGACGAATCCAAGTGAGCACTCTCTATCAGACCGCGTTGAGCGAACTCGGCTCGGTATTCGAACGGCTCGATGACGCTAAAGTCGACAATGCGGTCGAAGCCATCGTCAGTGCCAGGAACACGGTTGTCTTCGGCGGCGGTCGCGAGCGCCTTCAGATCATGGGTTTTGCCATGCGCCTGTATCACATGGGCGTTCCGGTCGCCGTCGAGGGGGATATGACGGCGCCCCCGGTGGGAGCAGGCGATCTATTTCTGGTGACTGTGGGTCCGGGTGAAATTTCGACCGCCCTCGCCCTCATCGGCGTCGCCAAGGCCGCTGGCGCCACGGTGCTCGTCATCACGGCGCGGCCGGCTGGCCGAGCGTCCAAACTGGCCGATCAGATTCTGCACTTGCCGGCCCAGACGATGGCCGATGATCAGGGCGAATCCCGTTCGTCCGTGTTGCCGATGGGGTCGCTATACGAGGGCGCGCTCTTCGTTCTCTTCGAGGTGATGATCCTGAAACTCGGCAGGCGGCTTGGCGTGAACGCGGATGCGATGCGTATGCGCCATACAAATCTGGAGTAGCAGCACTTCTTAATGGCGTAATGCCGGAACCATCCTGGCCGACGGGCTTTGCGCCGAGCGCAAAGGCTGCAAGCAGGCGGCTTGCGCCATCGCGACCGGCCCAAGCGTTGCCTGTAGCGTACCATTGAGCCAGATCGCACGCCCGCAGCACCCGGTCGTTCGGCTGGGCGCAAGGCCTGGAAGGCTTTCAGAGCTGACGATCGAACACCGATTCTGCAAGATCCTGACGAACTCGCATCCCTGAAATCGATAGGACTTGCGCTTTTCCGGGAGTTTCGGTAATGCCGCGAGTGGGCCACCCCTCCCCAACGAGGGGCCTGCTATCTGGAAGGATAGAACCACGATGACGACAGTTTCCAAGCCTGGACTCCGTCCGGCAAACCCCAATTTTTCCTCAGGTCCTTGTGCGAAACGTCCAGGCTGGACGCCGCAGGCGTTGCGCGATGCGGCGCTTGGCCGGTCTCACCGGGCAAGAATCGGCAAGGCAAAACTCGAGCAAGCGATAAGCCTGACCCGTGACATTCTGCAGGTTCCGCACGACTACCGGATCGGCATCGTTCCGGCCTCCGACACAGGAGCCGTAGAGATGGCCATGTGGTCGCTGCTTGGCGAACGCGGCGTCGACATGGTGGCCTGGGAAAGCTTCGGCGCCGGCTGGGTCAGCGATGCCGTCAAGCAGCTGAAACTCGACGGCGTCCGCCGTATCGAGGCCGCCTACGGCGAGCTGCCGGACCTTTCAAAGATCGACTTCGACCGCGATGTGGTGTTCACCTGGAACGGCACCACTTCAGGCGTGCGCGTGGCCAATGGCGATTTCATTCCGGCCAACCGCAAGGGATTGACCATCTGCGACGCTACTTCGGCGGCCTTTGCCCAAAAGCTCGATTTCGACAAGCTGGATGTCGTGACCTTCTCCTGGCAGAAGGTGCTTGGCGGCGAGGGCGGGCACGGCATGCTGATCCTGTCGCCGCGCGCCGTGGAACGGCTCGAAAGCTACCGGCCCACATGGCCGCTGCCCAAGATTTTCCGGCTTACCCAGAATGGCAAACTCATCGAAGCCATCTTCAAGGGCGAGACGATCAACACGCCCTCGATGCTGTGCGTCGAGGACTATCTGGACGCGCTCGGCTGGGCCAGATCGCTGGGCGGACTTGAGGCCCTGATTGCCCGCGCCGACGCCAAC
>JBKJRE010000131.1:0-2876 GCA_046594775.1 Rhizobiaceae bacterium
TGTTCCTGTGGTGCAGGTGGCGCGGCATCCGGCTTTTCGAGCGGGACGGTACGCTTTGGATGGGCATGCTCGCCGGCCTGTTTTTCGCCGCTGAATTCCTGCTTATCTTCATCGGTCTCGACTATACCTCTGCGGCGCGCAGCACGCTTTTTGTCAACACCATGCCCTTCTGGGTGCTGATGGGCGGGCATTTTTTCCTCGGCGAACGCATTTCGGGCCGCAAATTTATCGGCCTTCTGCTGGCTTTCGGCGGTGTCGTTCTGGTCTTTTCCGACAATCTGAGCCAGCCCGGCCCGGATGCGCTGACGGGCGACCTGATGAGCCTTGGCGCCGGGCTGGGCTGGGCCGCGACGATCATGGTGATCAAGGGCACCCGGCTGGCCCATGCAGGGGCGGAAAAGCTGCTGCTCTACCAACTGGCCGTTGCGGCAGCGACCGCAGCCCTGCTGCTGCCATTCGCCGGCCCGGCGATACGCGACGCCAACGCGGTCGCGACATGGGCCATGACGTTCCAGACCGTCTATGTCGTTGCCATAACCTATGTGGCATGGTTCTGGCTGATGCGCAGCTATCCGGCCTCGGGCCTGACGAGCTTCACCTTCCTGACGCCCGTCTTCGGCGTGTTCTTCGCCGACCTTATCCTTGGCGAACCGCTCGGCATCTCTATATTGGTCGCGCTGGCGCTGATCGCGGCCGGGCTGCTGCTCGTCAACCGCGCGCCCCGGCGGCAAATTCCGGCGGACCTGTGATGCGCGATATCCTGAACGACCTCGAGACCGGCAAGATTCTCTCGGATCCGGACCCCGTGCGCCGCGCCCAGATCCAGATGCGCACGCCGCTGCCGAAGCGCTTCTACAAGGACGTATCGGTATCATCTGACGGCGAGGGCTTCGTCGTGCATCTCGACGGGCGCCCGGTGCGGACGCCGGCAAGGTCGCTTCTGGTCCTGCCGACCCGCCAAGCGGCAGAGATGGTGGCGGCGGAGTTTGCCGCCCAGGCGGAAACGATCAATCCGCCGTCAATGCCGGTCTATCGCCTTGCCAACACCGCCATCGACGGTGTCGCCAGCGACCCGCAGGCCGTGCTGGAAGACATTCTGCGCTTCTCGGCGACAGACCTGCTTTGCTACCGCGCCGGATATCCGGACGCGCTGGTCAAACGGCAGGCGGATGCGTGGGACCCGGTGATCGACTGGGCGTCAAGCAGGCTTGGCGCGCGATTCGTGCTTGCCGAGGGCGTGATGCATGTCGAGCAGCCGCGCCAGACGATCGGCGCCATCGGCGCACACCTCAGCCAGAGGACCGAGCCGCTGCGGCTGTCGGCGCTGCATCTGATGACAAACCTCACCGGGTCTGCGCTGCTGGCGCTGGCGGTGGAGTTTGGCGAACTGGACGCCGAAGCGGCCTGGAACGCGGCTCATGTGGATGAAGACTGGCAGGCCGAGCAATGGGGCCACGACGCGGAAGCCGCCGCGCACCGCGCCAGCCGCAAGCGCGACATGATGGCCGCCGCCGCGATTCTCGAAGTCATAGGGTAAGGTGGTAACAGGAAGGGGCCGGCACCGATTGTGGTCGCGTCCAGCAACTGCCTAGTGCGAAAGTTCCTCGTGCACCGCAGCCTCATGGTACCAGCTGTCGCAAATCACATTGCCGGGGAGGGGAAGCGCCGAAACATTGGCCGACGCAAGCTTCTCGTCGCGGCGCGGGGAAATGGCGGCGCGGCCGCCGCTCGGGAATTTCAGGATCTTGGCCGTCTCGCGGGTTGAATCCGTGTTCATGGCTTTTCTCCTTCTGATGCTGCGCGTCGGCACCGCGAATATCTCAGCACTATAAATGTTGCACGTAGTTTGCGCAATACGCCTAGATTATGATCTGTATTTGACTATTTTTTAGGCTGTTTGGATTTTTGCTTGTTTGAATGCCTTCATGTCCGCTCCGGCTTTCAAAGAAATGGCGCTGTAGGAGCCCTGAAATCCGGGGCAGCCTTTCGGATTTTCGCCGATGACGCCGATCCGACACGGCGCAGCCTGACCGGCATTGGATTTCCTTACGGACGATCGCCATCAGCGCACAACTGGCATGCTTGTTGCATTGCAACAGGCAGCCATGGGTGGCCCGATTACGAATCGGATTTCGATCACATCAAGACCCCAGTTTACGAGAGGGACGACATGACAAAATACAAGCTTGAGTACATTTGGCTGGATGGCTACACGCCGGTGCCGAATCTTCGCGGCAAGACTCAGATCAAGGAATTCGACGGGTTCCCGGCTCTCAAGGAACTCCCCCTGTGGGGTTTTGACGGCAGTTCCACGCTGCAGGCCGAAGGCAGCAATTCGGATTGCGTGCTGAAGCCGGTTCGCATCGTTCCTGACAGCACCCGCAAGAACGGCGCGATCGTGCTGTGCGAAGTGATGATGCCAGACGGCGTGACGCCGCATCCGTCGAACAAGCGCGCGACCATCCTCGATGACGAGGGCGCCTGGTTCGGCTTCGAGCAGGAATATTTCTTCTACAAGGACGGCCGGCCGCTCGGCTTGCCGGCCGCCGGCTTCCCGGCGCCGCAGGGCCCGTACTATACCGGCGTCGGCTACAGCAAGGTGGGCGACGTGGCCCGCAAGATCGTCGAGGAGCATCTTGATCTGTGCCTGGACGCCGGCATCAACCATGAGGGCATCAACGCCGAGGTGGCGAAGGGCCAGTGGGAGTTCCAGATTTTCGGCAAGGGCTCCAGGAAGGCCGCCGACGAGATGTGGATCGCCCGCTACCTGCTGGAGCGGCTGACCGAGAAATACGGCGTCGACATCGAGTACCATTGCAAGCCGCTCGGCGACACCGACTGGAACGGCTCGGGCATGCATGCCAACTTCTCCACCG
>JBKJRE010000315.1:0-2829 GCA_046594775.1 Rhizobiaceae bacterium
TACTCTTTCAACTCGATCGATCCAGCGGAACTGGCCAAGGCAGAGGAATTGCTGATAGTCGCTGTTGATCGCGAACAGGTGCGGCTTGACCTTGATCAGCAATTCCTCTGCCTTGGCCAGTTCCGCTGGATCGATCGAGTTGAAAGAGTATCCAAGCGAAACCAGTGCATTGCCGATCGTCGTCAACTGGTAGTCATGCACCATCGCGCGACCGTCGGCTTCCGTCTGAGCCAGTTCGAAGAAGTCCTTCCAGCTGGTGACCGGAGTCTTCAGCTTCGACGTGTTGGCCGCAATTCCGGTGGTGCCCCAGTTTTTGGGGACCGCATAGGTGTTGCCGTCAATGATGCCCTCATTGCTAAAGCGAGCCGATTCCGATTCCGCCGAATAGTTGGGAAGTTTCGATACGTCCAGGGGATCGATAAGGCCGAGCTTCGCGTAAGTCGAAATCGTGTAGTTGGTCGGAACGAACAGGTCCCAGCCCGTGCCGCCGGCCTGCAGTTTGGCCAGCATTTCTTCGTTGGACCCGAATACATTGACCTCGATCGCCACGCCGGTCTTTGCCGTGAACGCCTCAAACGAGGCCGGGTCGTGATAGTTTGGCCAGGTCGCGAGGGACATTTGCGTGCCGAGGTCCTCTGCGTGGGCGTCGCGCACGAATACGCCGGTTCGCGCGCCGGCAACCGCCGCGGCAAGCCCGAGACCGGTAATCCCCAGAAAATGTCGGCGGCTCACCGAGCCGCGCTTCAGACGCATGAATTCGGAGGCCAGCTCGGCGGCCGTGATTGGAGTAGTGCGATGCTTGGTCATTCTTCGGTTTCCTTCTGTAAGGTTATGATTGAGCAGCATTGGCGGGAAAGAGATGCAGCACGGCAGGGTCGAAAGCGAGGGTTACGCGCGCGCCAGGTTCGGCGGTCTCATCGCTCTTGCCGCGGTCCGCGGTCACTAGAAATTCGCCGAGACCATCCGCGGCGACCGCATACTCCACGGTCGAGCCGAGAAAGATGCGATGCGTCACAGTTCCGGGAATGCCCTCGCCCCCAGCTTCAGGATGTAGGCGAATGGCTTCCGGGCGCAACACGGCGGCAACGCTTCCCGTGGCGCTGCTGCCGACGGTCAGTGCCGCGCCATTTGCCAATCTGAACACGCCGCCGGGCTCAACGACGCCGGCAAGGTGATTGGTCTTGCCGACAAAATCCGCGACAAACAGCGAGTTGGGCCTGTCATAGACTTCGCGTGGCGAGCCCGTCTGGGCAATTCGGCCTGCGTGCATGACGCAGACGAAATCGCTCATTGAAAGCGCTTCCTCCTGATCGTGCGTGACAAGCAGAAAGGTGATGCCAAGTTCTCGCTGCAACGTCTGCAGCTCGAACTGCATGGCGGTTCTGAGCTTTCGGTCCAGCGCTGCCAGCGGTTCGTCCAGCAGCAGCACCGCAGGCCGGTTGACTATGGCGCGTGCGAGAGCGACGCGCTGCTGCTGTCCACCCGACAGCTCGTGAATGCGTCGCTTGGCGTAGCCGCCAAGCCGCACCAGTTCGAGCGCCTCCTCCGACCGCCGCAGTATCTCGGCTCGCCCTATCGACGGGCGCATCTGGCGCAGCCCATAGGAAACGTTGGCCAGGATATCCAGATGCGGAAACAGGGCATAGTGCTGGAACACCATGTTTACAGGCCGCTGATAGGACGGAACGCCGTTCATCGGGCGATCTTCGATAAGCACCGTTCCTTCGCTGGGCTGCTCGAAGCCGCCAATCATGCGTAGGCAGGTGGTCTTGCCGCAGCCAGAAGGTCCGAGCAGCGCCACAAACGCTCCCTTCGGCACCACGAGGTCGATCCCCGCTACGGCAATCACGTCGCCGTAGCGCTTGCTTACCGCACGAAATTCGATGTCATTGGACGGATTGATTGCCGGACCCTCCCCCCTCGAGGTGCGATGCACTTTCGCAGACTGCAACTCTAGCGACAGGTCTGCGACAGCGTATAGACCCCACAGGAGGAATTTTAGCGGGTCCTTGCATTTCAGGGCAACTGGCTGTGGACTTCGTCAGCCCGGGCGCGCGTCAGGAAACGCTTCGGTGCCATGCGTAATGCGGCGCCCTTTCACCCTTGATGAAGCGGACGACGTCCGAAGAGTCGATGGCCAGCGAAACTGCGTTCGTCGCTACCATGATCGCCAGCCATTTGCTCATCGCCGGATTCGCGGTGATGTCATCCAGCCTGAGAGCCATCCACGCAAACATCGGCAGCCAAAGGATATGGGCGGTTCCCAGCAATCGGGTGAAGCCGATCTTTCCGTACATGATTGCTTGCAGAACGACGGCAAGCGCGGTCACGCCAAGCACCACCTGAGCTTCAATGTGCATGATGAAGAACAGACAGCCAGCGTTCATACCGACCAGCCAGACATTCCAAATTCGTGGCAAAGGTCTGAATCTGAGGAACACAATCCCCAGCAGTTCGACAATATTTCTCAGCAACGCGATCATTTTCTCTCTCCTCGGGGCCCGGACTCTGATCCGGCAAGGATGGGATAGAGGGCACTTGTCGTTCTCGGAACTGCGTCATATGGAGTAATCAGCTACGTTTCGCGTAGTGATGAGGAATCCACCAAATTTGCTCCGAGCCGAGGAAGATGGCGTGAAAAGCTATGGACAGTTCTGCCCAGTCGCCAAAGCCGCAGAGATACTGGGCGACCCTTGGGCAATCCTCATCGTGCGCGAGATGCTCCTGGGAGGCGAGCGATTCAGTAGGCTGCAACGCGGGTTGCCTCGCATTTCGCCGACCGTGCTGAACACGCGCCTGAAGGAGTTGGTGGCAAACGGTGTGATCGCG
>JBKJRE010000357.1:0-2988 GCA_046594775.1 Rhizobiaceae bacterium
GCAGAAGCTCAAACAGATAAAAACCGGCCATCCCGCCACCGCCGGATTGCAGGGCGGAGCTGCGGAACTCAGCTTTGCCATGCACAGGCGATCTTGTGTCACGTGACGCCTACTGGCAGGTTCCGGCCTCCATCCCTTAGTCCGGAAACTCTCCATGGCATTTTCCATCGCGACCTGGAACATTAACTCCGTGCGGCTGCGCATGCCCATCGTAGCGCGGCTGCTTGAGGAGTATGCTCCAGACGTCCTTTGCCTGCAGGAGACCAAGTGTCCCGACGATTTCTTTCCGTCGAAGCATTTCGCGAAGCTCGGCTATGAGCACATCGCCATTCACGGACAGAAGGGCTATCATGGCGTGGCCACAGTCTCGCGCCAGCCGCTCGAGATTGTAGAGCGGCGCAAGTTTTGCGAAATCCCCGACTGCCGGCACATCTCAGTACGCGTGCAGGCAGGCAGCAAGTCATTGTTGCTGCATAATTTCTATGTACCTGCCGGCGGCGACGAACCGGATCCGGCGATCAACCCCAAATTCAGGCACAAGCTGGACTTCGTCGCGGAAATGAACGCCATCAGTGCCGATTGCGCCGACAACTCGGCATGTGTGCTGGTCGGCGACCTGAACATCGCGCCGCTCGAGCATGATGTCTGGTCGCACAAGCAGCTTCTGAAAGTGGTCAGTCACACGCCGATCGAAACGGAAAGCTTCGAGGCGATGCGCAATGCAGGAAACTGGGTCGATCTGCTGCGGCTCAATGTTCCGCTTGAGCAGAAGATCTACACTTGGTGGAGTTATCGGGCGCGGGACTGGGACATATCGGACCGCGGCCGGCGCCTCGACCACGTGTGGTCGTCGTCAAACATCGCCGGCCGCCTCACCGGGATCAGAATCCTGCGCGAGGCCCGTGGCTGGGACCGACCTTCGGATCACGTCCCGGTTATCGCATATTTCGATCTCGGCTGATCAGGACGCGAAGCGAGGCCCGAGTTTCTCGATACGCCGGATCATCGCCTGAAGATCCTCGGTGATGCGCTTGTGAAGCGCCTGAGCCGTTTCTGGATACTCTTCCAGAATACGGCGAAACATGCTCCGGCTGAGGCGCAAGACTTCGACATTGCCTGCAGCAACGGCGCTGGTGAGACGCCGCGAATCGGCAATAAGAGCGAGCTCGCCGAGAATCGCCCCGGCCCCCACCGTACCGACCACCACCGGTTCGCCCTCGGTCTCCCGATAGAGGCTGATCCTGCCGGACAGCACGACATAGGCGGAGTCGGCATCATCGTCTTCACAATAAAGCTTGCGTTCGGCGGGCAGTTGCATGCGCTCCGCACCAAAAGCGAGCAGGCGCAACTGATCCTGGGTCAGGTCTTCGAAAAGCCCGACACCGGAAAGGATGCGGATGTGATCATCCAGCGCCATTGTGTCCCCGAACCGTCAGTCTGGCGCTCCTCCCGCGATGCAGCCCACCTCTCCGCAAAAATCACTTCAGGGAACCAGCTTGTATCCGCCGCTTTCTGTCACAAGAATTTCTGCATTGGAAGGATCGCGCTCAATCTTCTGGCGCAACCTGTAGACGTGAGTCTCCAGCGTATGCGTTGTGACGCCTGAATTGTATCCCCACACTTCTTCAAGCAGCACGTCGCGGGTTACCACCTTCTGGTCGGCGCGATAGAGATATTTGATTATCGACGCTTCTTTTTCGGTCAGCCGCACCTTCGAGCCCCGCTGGTCGATCAGCAGTTTCTGGCTCGGCTTGAAGGTATAGGGTCCAACCGAGAATGTCGCATCCTCGCTCTGCTCGTGCTGGCGCAACTGGGCGCGGATGCGCGCCAGCAGAACCGCGAAGCGAAAAGGCTTTGTCACATAATCGTTGGCGCCAGCCTCCAGGCCCAGAATCGTATCGGAATCTGTGTCTTGCCCGGTAAGCATGATGATGGGGGCCTTGTAGCCGCCTTTGCGCAGCAATTTGACTGCTTCGCGGCCATCCATGTCAGGCAGGCCAACATCCATGATCAACAGGTCAATCAGACCGGCCCGGGCGGCAGCCACCCCTTTGCCCGCCGTCGGCTCTTGCAGAACGTCGAACTCCTCGTACAGCGAAAGCTGCTCGACCAGCGTGTGTCGAAGATCGTCATCATCGTCGACGATCAGGATGGTGCGTGAAGTCATGGTTCAGTCCATTATCCTGAAATCAAGTTTTATACCGTAACTCAACGCTGCCTTCGGCAGAGCCTGCGGACCGATATGACGGCCGATCACAGTGGTTTATTTTATGGCGCGATCATACAAGAAAAAACGTGAGTGCAACGCTAACGCCCCAAAAAACCGGCAGAACCTGAAGCGGTTGACCGTTCGACCGCGGCCGGGTCACCCCAGCCAGGGGTTGCTTTCCGCGGGTCACACCGTATTTCGCTGCGCTCTCGGGCGGGGCGGCATCAGTTCAAGAAAACGCGAGGGCGATGGCGCCACGCCACTGGGGCCCATGCGAGTGATGTCAGGCTACTATCGCCGCGACCACGTTGCGGTTCGCGCAACGCGGCTGGGCATGAAGTCGATCGCCGCGAGCCTTGGCTGGTGCGAGGTTCCGGAGGACCGCAACTACAATCGACCGGTAAAAATCCCCTATGGCGCGAGCCATGAAACAATGCGCCGAGCCGATAGCCTTTATGACTATTGCCTCGTTCTGGACTGGAACATATCGATCCGCAAACGCGGCCGAGGCAGCGCGATCTTCTTCCATCTGGCCCGCCCGGATTTTACCCCAACACAAGGCTGTGTGGCAGTAACTGAGAAGGTGATGGAGCGGCTGTTGCCCTATTTGTCGAGACGGACCGTCCTGACAGTCACCCGATAGATCACGCAAAGCGCCAGACCGTCGTTCTTTTGACCTCGGCATCCTCCAGCGCGCGAGTCACAGGTACCTCGTAGTCTCCGATCTCGACGAGATGGTGCTTCGGCAAATACGACCTTCCGGGATCGCCGATCAGAAT
>JBKJRE010000497.1:0-3172 GCA_046594775.1 Rhizobiaceae bacterium
CGGATGCGTCTCTATCCAGCCGTCCTCGTCGGTCTCGAAAAACAGTTCCGGCGACCGCGACAGGATCACCGGCCCGCCGAGTTCAGCCAGCGCCCCGTATTTCACCGGCTGACGCGCCGCCAGCGCGTCGAAGGCCGACAGCGGATCGCCGGTCCAGTTCGCCTCGACCGGAAAGGTCAGGTTGGCCTGGTAGCAGTCTCCCTCCCGCAGATGCCGGTGCACGCGGTCGAAACGCTTTTGATAGTCCTTGAACGACCAGCTCTCGCGTACGCCGAAGATCGGCCCGTTGGTGGCCGGAACCCGATTGCCGGACAGCCTGGTTGCGGAGGGGCCATCAAACACGCCGAGGCAGACCAGCGGAACGCGGCGGCCCTCCGGAAGCAACGGACGCAGCTTCGGTTCAAGCAGATAGCCCGCCTCGTAGGAAAAGTATCCGGCCAGCCATTTGCCGGCGCGCCGCGCGGCTTCGGCTTTTTCGAGCGCGGCATCGTAGGCTTCAGGCGTCTCGGCGACGATGATCTCCCGCGGCCTGTCGAACAGCAGTTCGTCGCCCGAAAAATCGTCGCGGAACAGGATGTAGGGAGGCGTGGGGATCGTCATGCGATCAGCCGCAATCCAAAGTCCGATGGACGCTTCAGTCCAGAGCTTCCAGTTCGTCGATCAGGCCGCTGATCACGGACAGGCCTTTCTGCCAGAATTCCGGGTCCGACGCATCCAGCCCGAACGGCTTCAGGAGTTCGGAATGGTGCTTGGTGCCGCCGGCCCTCAACATGGCGAAATACTTCTCCTGAAACCCGCGCTCGGCGTTCTGGTAAACCGCATAGAGCGAGTTGACCAGGCAATCTCCGAAGGCATAGGCATAGACGTAGAAGGGCGAATGGATGAAGTGCGGAATGTAGGTCCAGAACGTCTCGTATCCGTCGCGCAGCTTGACGGCCGGCCCCAGGCTTTCGGCCTGAACCTCCAGCCAGTATTGGCCGAGCTGGTCCGATGTCAATTCGCCGTTGCGGCGTTCCAGATGCACCTTGCGCTCGAATTCGTAGAAGGCGATCTGGCGCACCACCGTATTGATCATGTCCTCCACCTTCTGGGCCAGCATCGCCTTGCGCTCGCGCGGTTCGGTCGCCTTGTCGAGCAGCGAGCGGAAGGTCAGCATCTCGCCGAAAACGGATGCTGTCTCGGCCAGGGTCAGCGGCGTCGAGGCCATCAGCGGCCCCTGCGCGCCGGCCAATACCTGATGCACGCCGTGGCCCAGCTCGTGGGCAAGCGTCATCACGTCGCGCGGCTTGCCCATGTAGTTCAGCAGCACATAGGGGTGCGCCGAAGGCACGGTCGGGTGGGCGAAGGCGCCCGGCGTCTTGCCGGGCCGCACCGGGGCGTCGATCCAGTTCCGGTCGAAGAAGTCGCGGGCAATGTCGGCCATCTCCGGAGAAAAGCGGTCGTAGGCCGACAGTACGGTGCTTCTTGCTTCGTCCCATCCGATGATCGCCTGCGGGGTTTCGGCCAGCGGCGCGTTGCGGTCCCAGTGGTTCATCGCATCCATGCCGAGCCAGCGCGCCTTCATCGCATAGTAGCGGTGCGACAGGCGCGGATAGGCCTCGCGAACGGCGGTCGCCAGCGCATCCACGACGCTCTTTTCGACCCGGTTGGCGAGATGGCGTGACTCGGCGATGTCGTGGAACCCGCGCCATCGGTCGGAGATCTCCTTGTCCTTGGCCAGGGTGTTGGTGATCAGGGTGAAGGTGCGAAGGTGCTTGCCGAACGTTGCGGCCAACGCCTCCGAAGCCTGCTGGCGCACCGCGCCGTCGGCGTCCTGCAGCCGGTTCAGCGTCGGCTCCAGCGACATCTTCTCACCGTCGATGTCGAAACGCAGATCCGTCATCGTCTCGTCGAACAGCCGGTTCCAGGCACCGCGGCCCGTGATCGACTTTTCGTGGAAAAGCTGCTCGATACGATCCTCGAGCTGATAGGGCCGGTCCTTGCGGAGATCGAGGATCCAAGGCCGGTAGTGGCCGAAGGATGCGTCGGCATCCATGGCCGCGAGGATCAGTTCGTTGTCGATCAGGTTGAGCTCGAGCGCGAAAAACAGAAGATGCGCGCTGGCGTCGGTCATCTTTTCCTGAACGTCGCCATAAAGCTTGGCGCCTTGCGGATTGGAGGTGTCCCCAGCATAGATGAGGCCAGCGTAAGAGGCGATGCGTCCGACCAGCTCCTCGATCGCCTCGAAGTCGCGCAGCGCCACCCCGAGCTTGCCTTCCGCGCCTCTCCCGGCCTCGTCGGCCAAGGTTCCCTTCCAGCGGCTTTCGAAGGCTTCGGCATCCCGCGCGGCGCGGTCGAGATCGGCCCGCAGTTCCGATGCGTGAATGCCCGAATAAAGATCGGTCAGGTCCCATTCAGGCAGGTCGCCAAGCGCGGCTGCGCCTTGAGCCTTCTCCGCCGCACCGATTCTGTCGTCCCGTATCGTCCGCATCACTCTCGCCTTCTGGCTCCTGGGGCACCCGAAGTCCCGCCTAAAGACTTCATTCACCGGCTTTTTTGAAGCCTTGTTTAGAACCCTGTGCCAGGATGATCCATATGCCAAACGCGGCGCGCAGGGCTTGTTACATCATCTCATGGCAGTTTCCATCCTCATAGTCGATGACGATCCGGTGCAGCGTCGCCTGTTGCAGGCAGCCGTGCATCGCTTCGGTTATGATGCGGTCCTTGCGGAAGGTGGCGAGGCTGCTCTGGCGGCGCTGGAAACACCCGCAGCCGCCGCAATCGGGGTCATCATTCTGGATCTTGTGATGCCCGGTCTAGACGGCCTAGGCGTGCTTGAAAAAATGCGCGAGCGCGGCACTTCCATCCCTGTCATCGTGCAGACCTCCCAAGGTGGCATCGACAATGTGGTCTCCGCGATGCGCGGCGGGGCATTCGACTTCGTGGTCAAGCCGGCTTCTCCCGAACGGCTGCGCATCGCCATCGCCAGTGCGCTTAAAGTGGAGGCGCGGGGAGTCGAGGCGCGCCGGTCGCTCAAGCGGACCGGAACCGTCGCATTCAAGGACATCGTTACGCGCAGCCCCGCAATGGAGCGTGTCATTCGCCTGGCGCAGAAGGCGGCAGCTTCAAACATCCCGATCCTGATCGAAGGCGAATCCGGGGTTGGCAAGGAATTGGTGGCGCGGGCGATCCA
>JBKJRE010000450.1:0-2681 GCA_046594775.1 Rhizobiaceae bacterium
CTCAGCCCCATGAACTTCGAGAAGGCTCGCGCAAATGAAAGAAAGGGGCTTGGCGAGGAAGAAAGGAAGGTCGCATAATCAACCCGCCAAGGGAGACGTCATACCCGGGCAAGTTCAAGGGGATGAGGTCCGCCCGGAGCGAACTTTGCCATGTGGAACCTAGCGATAGCAAACCATTCTCTCGTGGATCTTGTGATGATGCCTCTGTTGCGCTCATTGTGGTGGGCAACGAAGTGGCCAATGTCGGCGACTTCCTATCTCGATCGCTGGGGCTACCCCCGCGCATCCGCCGGGCGCGCAGGAAAAGCGACCTGAGTTGGGCGGCGCACCCACCTCATTCCCGTTATCCAGACGCGGTTGCCTCGCCTGCGTCACCAAATTGCCATAGCGCGATGGATTTTGTGGCTTCTAGGCCCAAATCCCGCTATTTTCCTTGTCGCGCCCCGAAAAATCAGGAACAAGACCCTTCCATGGCGCTTGCAAATTTCGCCCTGAGAACGCCCTCTTGGATCGTCTGTCCCGAAAGCACGCCGCGCACCGGACGCATCGCTGAATGGTAAGCCCGCACGAAACCCGAAAACGCCCTCGTCCGAAGGCTACAAAGCTGCTGGCAATCGACGCGTGGATCGATTCGACGCTCTATGAGGCCAGCTTCAAGGCGAGCGAAATCTGGGAATCGCTGACCATCTTCTCGCGCCGTTTCCGCTTCTATGGCTGGCGGCGCGCCTTCTTCGAGCTGGCCAGCGAAGGCTTCACGCTGGGCGTGGTGGGCTCCATCATCATGCTGGCGCTGGCTCTGCCGGCCTTCGAGGAAACCGCCACAAACTGGCGCGCGCAGGACGATTTCGCCGTCACCTTCCTCGACCGCCAGGGCAACGAGATCGGCCAGCGCGGCATCATCCAGCGGGAATCCGTACCGGTCGACGACATGCCCGACCATTTCATCAAGGCGGTGCTCGCCACGGAGGACCGGCGCTTCTTCGAGCATTACGGCATCGACTTTTTCGGGCTGATCCGCGCCATGGGCGAGAATTTGCGCGCCAATTCCGTGGTCCAGGGCGGGTCCAGCCTGACCCAGCAGCTTGCCAAGAACCTGTTTCTGACCAATGAGCGGACCATCGAGCGCAAGGTGAAGGAGGCCTTCCTCGCCATCTGGCTGGAATCCAACCTCTCGAAAAAGGAAATCCTGCAGCTCTATCTCGACCGAGCCTATATGGGCGGCGGCACGTTCGGCATCACGGCGGCATCCGATTTCTACTTCAACAAGTCGGTCAAGGACCTCACCCTTCCCGAGGCGGCCATGCTGGCCGGCCTGTTCAAGGCGCCGGCGAAATATGCGCCGCATGTCAATCTGCCGGCGGCGCGCGCCCGCGCCAACGTCGTGCTCACCAACATGGTGCAGGGCGGCTTCATGACCGAGGGCCAGGTGCTGTCGGCGCGGCTGCATCCGGCCAACATTGTCGACCGCGGCAACCGCAAGAGCCCCGACTATTTTCTCGACTGGGCTTTTGACGAGGTCAAGCGGCTGACCGCCCGCACCGGCGTGCGCTCGATGGTCGCCAGGACCACTGTCGACATGAACATCCAGCGCGCCACGGCCGAGTCGCTGGAATACAATCTGCGCCAGCATGGCGCCGAATACGGGGTCACCGAGGGCGCCATCGTGGTCATGGAGGCCGGCGGCGCGGTGCGCGCCATCGTCGGCGGCACCGACTACGGCAAGAGCCAGTTCAACCGCGCCACCCGGGCGCTGCGCCAGACCGGCTCGTCCTTCAAGCCCTATGTTTACGCGACGGCGATGGAAAACGGCTTCACGCCGCAATCGCTGATCGACGACGGCCCGATCTCCTGGGGCCGCTGGTCGCCGAAGAACTACGCCCGCTCCTATGGCGGCGGCATGGACCTGACCACGGCGCTCGTCAAATCCATCAACACCGTCCCGGTTCGTCTGGCCAAGGACTTCCTCGGCATCGAGCCGATCAAGGCGATGGCCGAATCCTTCGGCGTCGAATCGATCCTCTCCTCGCACAAGACCATGGTGCTCGGCACGTCGGGCATGACCGTCATGGACCAGGCGACCGGCTACAGCGTGTTCCAGAACAACGGCTACGCCGGCACACGCCATGGCATCACCCAGATCGTCAACCGTTCAGGCGAGGTGCTCTACGACTATGAGCGTGACGCGCCCAAGCCAAAACGGGTGCTCTCCGACCAGGCGCTGCGGTCGATGAATTCCATCCTCGTCCAGATCCCCGAGCGCGGCACGGCGCGCCGCGCCGCGCTGCCCGACATCCGCTCGGCCGGCAAGACAGGCACCACCCAGTCCTACCGCGATGCCTGGTATGTCGGCTTCACCGGCAACTATCTGGCGGCCGTCTGGCTCGGCAACGACGATTTCTCCACCACCCGCAAAATGACGGGCGGCTCGCTGCCGGCCATGGTCTGGCAGCGGCTGATGAGCTACGCGCACCAGAATGTCGACATCAAGCCTATTCCGGGCATCGAGAACCCCTTCGTCGACGAGAAGGTCGCCGCCAAGGCGGCCAAGAAGAAGACGGACGAGGAACCCAGCGCCTTCGAACGCCGCCCGGTCCTGTCCAGCGCCACGACGCGCACGCTGCGCAGCATCGCCGACGCCTTCCGCAATGCCACGCCGATCGAAGCGCCGCCCGAACCGGAGA
>JBKJRE010000491.1:0-2903 GCA_046594775.1 Rhizobiaceae bacterium
CAGCCGCACCAAGGGCTGGACCAGTGGTACCTGCCAGCTTGAAGCCCTCGCGCCGAGTGTCATCGCAGGCATCCTGGAGAACGCCATCATCAAGCAAGTGGACGTAGGAGTTTTGAACGCCGATCGGAACCGTGAGCAGATCGACATCCGAAACATAGCAGGCGCGCTACCGGCGCCGGGAAGGTCGGTATGAGCCGAAAAATCAAAGACCGCAGCCGTGGCATCAGCCAGGGCCATTTTTTCCAGATATACGAATGGTTCATGAAAACTGCCGCGTGGCAGCACGCGACGGTCTATGAGCGCGCGCTCTATCTCGAATTGAAGCGGCGCTACAACGGCGGCAACAACGGCAATATTTCTTTGTCGCACCGCGAGGCGATGGCCCTTGTCAAATGCAGCAACACGCCCATTGAGAACGCGTTCAAGGGCCTTATTTCAAAGGGTTTCATTCAGGCCCAGCAAAAGGGTTCATTCGGCTGGAAAACCAACAGCGAAAGCGCGGGCTATGGCCGAGCAACGCGCTGGCTGCTGACCGAGTTGCCGCAGGACATTCCCCTGCGCGTCGCTAGTGTCGGTACCAAAGATTTCATGAAGTGGAAGCCGAACGACGAAAAATCAACGGCCCGACCTGATCGGACCATAGCTGCCGGAGTGTCCGCTCATGTCGGACGATAACGCTAATTTTGGCACTCTCATCGCCCGTTCTCATCGGGCAGTATTATCTACCATATCCAGGGCGAGCCGCAGGAGGTTCAAATGACCGACGACGACCTTCCCCTGTTCAACTGGCAATCTGCTGACTGTCTCGTCATCACGTTTCCGCTTGTGAAGCAGACGGGCAAGATCCGTGACGTCGCTGCCAAGTTGCTGGACAAGAGGACCGACCGGCACGCCGACTATTATCGCAGCCAGGTTTCGGACGCCCTGATCAGGCGATTGTGCCGGCTGTCCATTTCGGAGCGTGAGCAAGACGAGCAGATCGGCGCATTCTGGCGGGCGGTTGAACTGGAAGTCGCAAGGCTGACGTATCGAGGCCAGCGGCCGGGCGGCGCGGCCTGATGCTCTACGCGGCTCTCATTGCCTCGATCGTCCTTGTCGCCCTCGCCATCATTGGGGCTCTGCCGTGATGAAGCATGGAAGGCTGAGCCCGAGGGCGCTAGAGTTCGCGATATTCACTCACGTCTCGTCAATGATAACGTATCTGCATCGAAGGCTTCGCGCTAATGAGCATTTTTATGCTTTGGCTTATGTCTGTTTATGCATACGTCTTCTTTTTCTTCGTCGCTTTCATCCCTTTGTGTTTTTTGGTGGGCGTGATTGATGTTGATGAAACGAGCAGACCGATGGCGTTTCTCGGACAGGTTTTGATAATAGCGCTGGCTGCGGGCTTTTCAGTTTTCATGATGGACGCAACCAGCAGTTCGTACGCTACAGACGACGCCGAAGAGTACGGTCGATACGATGCACAGGAGCGACCAGGTGTCGGTCCGTTTGAATAGTAAGGCAGTTGGTATTATGGTTCTGTGGCTTTCGGCGTAGACCAACGCGGACTTGATCGGTGCATCGACGAGACTGCAATGCTCCGCCAAGAGCACATCGTCGGCCCAATTTTTGGTTGAGAGCAGGCTCTGAATTTCGGGCTTAACCCTTGGAGAACTTCGATGCTTCGGCTTCTGACTGCCGCTTTTCTTCTAACCGCGAGCCAGGCTTGGGCAACATGCTGGGAAGCGGAAACCCCGTCGTCAGGGCCTCGCGCTGAAATTTGCTACAAGGGCGATTGCCTGGAAACGACACTCGCTACTGAGTGCGGTTCCTTCGAAAATTCCTACTATGTCTATTCAGGCAATGTTGTGAGCGTCGGATTCAAGAACTCTGGAAACCAAAAGCCGCAGGATTGGACTGCTTCAGCGTCATTCCGTGACAATGAAAATGCTGACTATTCGTCACTCACATGCAGGGCGATAGATGACGGCGCGTGTTTCCCCACCAAACACTAAGCCGTTGCTCCGTAGCTATCCCTCGGCTCCTTCGCCGGCCGGGACCATGATCCTCTCCGATTAGGGAAGGGATTATGGCAGACCACAATGCAGCCTTCGCACAGGCACTCTGGCGTCCTGTTCCCGTTTGCGGGCGGCGGCGCTATCGTGGCGTCGGACGCGCGTTCAGCCCCGGGAATGACGGTCTGCGGCTTGCCTTCGGCGCCGCGCTCGGCAGCTAGTTCAGCTTTTTGCGGGCTTCCATCCGCTGCTGCAACTTGTTCGCGGCTTCCAGGTTGTCCGCGCTGCGGCACAGTTCCGCTCGCTGTTCCTTGGTCAGCCCCTTGCCTGTGACGGCCCTGATCCAATGGTTTCGTGCCAACTCTGTCCGCTGTTCCGGTGTCAAACGGAATGTCATTTGTGGTCTCTCCTTTGCCTGCATCGTCCTCGGTACGATCTCGTCGCCTATAAGCCACGAACCATCCGGGCCGCGCCGATGCCCATGATGGAGAAGGCAACAAGGATTAGAATGGTCCAAACCCAAAGTGCCTTGATGGGGTTCTTGGTTCCCGCATATGCAATCCCGGCGACAATACCAGTTCCCGCAAAGACTGGACCGCCCATTCCTAGCGCCTCGAAAACAGTGTCTTGCCAGTAAGTATAGACACCGTTCATCGCGACATTCATGAGCACCGCCCACCCAAAACAGGTGGCAGCCAATGCAGTTAGCCAGGCAGCTATCCAAACGCGAGAAATCATAAGAACTGAAGCTAAGCGGCCAACTCGACTGTGTCACCTATTCGGCGATGTCTGAGCTTGACTTTGTACAAAATCGGTCGTGGTTTCTGCCTCTGCTGAGCGAGATGGGGTGAATCAATTCGCCGCAGTTTGCGTGCCTTGCTTCATCTGCACGATCGGATTCCAACC
>JBKJRE010000154.1:0-5485 GCA_046594775.1 Rhizobiaceae bacterium
GCCGATGCGGATCGGAAGTTCGCTGCCCGTCCCGTCTTTAATCTTCCTGTCGAGGATGACGTAGGGTTTCAGATAGAGCTTGTCGTTGCGCGGGTTCGACGCCAGTTGTGTGCCGCGAACCAGATTGGCGCAGACGAACGGGAAATTCGCGCCCGCGATGACCTTGTCCATGAAGGACAAGCCATAGTTAAACTCGTGATTCCCGAGCGTCGAGCATTCATAGCCGAGGAGGTTCATGCCCTTCATGATCGGGTGGATGTCACCGTCCTTCATGCCCTTCTCATAGGCAATGTAGTCACCCATCGGGCTGCCCTGCAGCAGGTCGCCATTGTCGATCAGCATGGCGTTTGCGGCTTCGTTACGGATGGCGTCGATCAGCGAGGCGGTGCGCGACAGGCCCATCGTGTCGTTGGGCTTGTCGGCATAATAGTCATAGGGCAGCAGGTTCACATGGATGTCGGTGGTTTCCATGATGCGCAGATGCGCCTGATTGGCCTGAGCGCGAGCTGCGAAAGGGTGCAGCACGACGAGCGCCCCGGCTGCGCAGGAGCCTGCCAGAAACGAGCGACGCGAAAGCGGGAGAACGATATGGGACATGACTATTCCTCGTAAAACCGGATGCGAGACCCCAAGCGCGAAAGCTGGAGTTTCGCGCCGAAGGTTCCGCGAGTCCAGCAGGAAGCAGTGACACCGCCTGGCTGCCGCGCGACAGGAGGACTGCCGGTGACATGGCCGAGCCGGATCTATCCCGATAGCCGGATGCCCGATGTCGCGAATGCACATGTCCACAGACAGGCTCGGGAATAGCCTTGCCGGCAAGGACAGTGGAGGGCACCTTATGGACCATGACCGTGACAATGCGGAACCCGAGGAATGGGACGATATCCTGCACTGGCGCAAGGCTGAGCGGGCGCGGCTGATCGAGGCGCGACTGGCCATTCCTGCGCATGATCGCACGACGATGTCCGGCAGGATTGCCGAGGGGCTCGATGCCGCGATCGGCGACGTGTCCGGCCGCACTGTCAGCCTCTACTGGCCCTTTCGCGGCGAGCCGGATCTGAGGTCCTGGATCGCTTCGGTGATCGCCCGTGGCGGCGCGATTGCGCTTCCGGTCGTGGTCGAAAAGGCAAGGCCGCTGATTTTTCGCGGATACAGGCCAGGCGATCGGCTGGAGAAAGGTGTGTGGAACATTCCAATACCCGCCGAGGGCGAGCCGGTGACGCCCGACGTGGTGATCTCGCCGATCGTTGGCGTCGATCCGCAAAACTACCGGCTTGGCTATGGCGGCGGCTTTTTCGACCGGACGCTGGCGGCCATGGAAAGAAAGCCGCAGGTCATCGGAATCGGCTACGAAATGCAGCGCATCCCGACGATTTATCCGCAGCCGCACGACATTCCGATGGACAGCATCGTGACGGAGCAAGGTTGAGCGCCGGACATGCGGCCCGGCGCCAACGCCTGGTGACGTTTCGCGCGCTGTATCAGGCGAGTTCCGGCTTCATCCCCATCGAGGTGCGGTCGACCACCTCCCTCAGAGCGAAGGACGAATTGATCTTGGTGACGTGCGGCATGGCCGTCAGCCACTCCTTGTGAATGCGCTCGTAATCCTGCAGATCGCGCGCCGCGATGCGCAGGATGTAGTCATATTCCCCAGACATGAGATGGCAGGACAGGATGTTGGGGCAACGCTTCACCGCGGCCTCGAAGTCGGACAGCGTCTTTTCGAATTGCCCAGATAGAGAGATATGCACGATCGCGGTCATCTGGTGACCGAGCGCCGCATTGGAAAGCCTCGCATGGTAGCCCTTTATGACGCCCGATTTCTCCAGATGGTCGAGCCTGCGCGAACAGGCGGACTGCGAAAGACCGACCCGCTCGGCCAGCGCCGCGTTCGGCATGCGCCCCTCATTCTGAAGCGAGTCCAGAATGGCGATATCAATCCTGTCTAAACCCATTGTTCGAATTTCCTGCGAAGAGTCTGTCATTTGACGCAACAAGCGTTGAGTTTTTATCATTTCCCCAACGGCATTCGCAAGCCCGTTCGACGGCGTCTGGGCTATGCTTTCCCTTATGCAGGGAACGTGGCCGAAAAGGCCCAAAGGAGATCATGCAATGCGCGTCGGATGCCCCAAGGAAATCAAGAACCATGAATATCGCGTCGGTCTGACGCCAGGGGCGGTGCGCGAATACGTCGCCCACGGCCATGAGGTTCTGGTGGAGACCGGCGCCGGCGCGGGCATCGATGCGGACGACAACGCCTATCGCAGCGCCGGGGCAAGCATTGCCAAGACCGCCGCGGACGTGTTCGCGAAATCGGATATGATCGTCAAGGTCAAGGAGCCGCAGCCCGGCGAATGGCTGCAGCTACGCGCCGACCAGATCCTCTACACCTACCTGCATCTGGCCCCGGATCCGGAGCAGACCAAAGGACTTCTGGCTTCCGGTGTGACCGCGATAGCCTATGAGACGGTGACCGACGATCGTGGCGGCCTGCCGCTGCTGGCGCCGATGTCCGAGGTTGCAGGGCGGCTGTCAATCCAGGCCGGTGCGACGTCGTTGCAAAAGGCAAATGGCGGCCGCGGCATCCTGCTCGGCGGCGTGCCAGGCGTGCTGCCGGGGAAGGTTGCCGTTCTCGGCGGCGGTGTCGTGGGCCTGCATGCGGCCAAGATGGCCGTCGGCCTTGGGGCAGATGTAACCATTATCGACCGCTCGATCCCGCGCCTGCGCCAGCTCGACGACATTTTCAACGGCCGTGTCCACACCCGTTATTCGACCGTGGAAGCGCTCGAGGACGAGTGCTTCTCTGCCGACATCGTTGTCGGCGCGGTGCTGATCCCGGGCGCCGCGGCGCCGAAGCTCGTGACGCGCGAGATGCTGTCGGGCATGAAGAAGGGTTCGGTGCTGGTCGACGTGGCCATCGATCAGGGCGGCTGCTTCGAGACCTCGCACGCCACGACGCATGCCGACCCGACCTACGAGGTCGATGGCATCATTCACTATTGTGTCGCCAACATGCCGGGCGCGGTGCCGATCACCTCGGCCCAGGCGCTGAACAACGCGACGCTGCACTACGGCCTGCAACTGGCCGACAAGGGCATCAAGGCGATCCTGGATGACCCGCACCTGCGCAACGGCCTGAATGTCCACAAGGGCCGCATCACCAACCGCGCGGTTGCCGATGCGCTAGGCTACGAACTTGCGGAGCCCAAGGCTGCTTTGGCTGCCTGACGCAGCGCGCAAACGTTCCGGAAAAGGCCCGCCGTAGCGATACGGCGGGCCTTTTCCGTTGTGAAGACAAACCGTCGCGCCAATGAGCATTGGCAACAATCGGTCGGATCGCGCTGTCAAGAGCTAGGGGCGCATGACGCTTTGCGAGCGCTCCTCGAAGGGCAAGGGCAAGACGGTCTCCTGCTTCTGGCCGACCGGTGAGAAACCGAGCTTCTGGTAGAGCGGCAATGCCGCCGGATGGTCTAGCGTGCAGGTCTGCACGTTGACCCGCTTCGGCCCGCATGCCCATGCCGCTTCGATTGCCGCTCCAAGAAACCAGCGCCCGAGCCCGAGCCCGGTCGCATGCTCCATCATGCCGAAATAGGCGATTTCGGCCTCGTCGGGCAAATGCGGCTTGATGTCGAAAAAGCCCGCCGGACAGCCGTCAAGATAGAGTACCCTGATGTCGCGGCCGGGGCCGCTTATCGCCGCCGCCAGTTCTTCGTCGCTCAGGCGCAGCACATTTACCCACTGCCATTTGCGCCCTACCCTGTCGATCAGATAGCGGTAGTAGTGAAGCGGCATGTCGCGAGTCCTGATGAGCGCGATATGCCGGTTCATCGGCGGATGCGCGTAGGTTGCCGGCGGTCTCGTCATTTCGAGAAAGGTCACCGTGACCGGGATGGCGTCCGGGGGCTTGGCGTTTTTCATGCGTCCCCCGTCTCGACCGGCGTATCGGCCCGGCTGCCCCATTCGCTCCAGGAGCCGTCATAAAGCCGGTTTTCCGAATGGCCTAGCGTTTCCAGGGCAAGCGTGATGACGGCCGCCGTGACACCGGATCCGCAGGAGGTGACGACCGGCCGTTGCAGGTCGATACCCGCAGCCTCGAAGCGGGCGCGCAACTCGTCGGGCGCAAGCAGGCTTCCGTTCCGCGACAGCGTGGCGGCCGGCAGGCTCCTCGCGCCCGGCATGTGGCCACCGCGCATTCCAGCCCTCGGCTCGGGCTCATCGCCGGTGAAACGGCCGTGCGGCCGCGCATCCGCAATCTGGCTTTCGCCGGTTTTGAGAAAGCTGCGCATGTCGTCGAGGGACGCGACACGCGACCGATCCAGAGCCGCATCGAACAGGTCAGGCGCAATCCTGGTCGGCTCTTCGGTTACGGGACGTCCCTCACGTTTCCATCGATCGAAACCGCCATCGAGGATTTGCACCTTCGATGCGCCCATGACCCTAAACATCCACCAGACACGCGGCGCGGAAAATACGCCCGGCCCGTCATAGACCACTATTGTATCGTCGACCGCGATCCCCATCGAGCCGGCATGGCGGGCAAAGGTTCCGGCATCGGGCAATGAGTGCGGCAGGCTGGAATGGGGCGCGACCACAGCGTCATGATCGAAAAACACCGCGCGGGGGATGTGGGCAGCCTCGTATTCAGCCTTGGCGTTCCGATTTTGGGCAGGCAGATACCAGGAAGCATCGACGAGAGACAGGCCTGGATCGTCCAGATGCGCCTCAAGCCAGTCGGCTGTCACCAGAAATGGCGAATTTTCGGTCATGCTCTCTCCTTGGTCGCCAGCCGTGACCAAAACTGATTGGTTGCGGTCGCATTTTTCGTACCGCGCCGAAAACCGCAAGCCTATCAGCATTGAATATATTTCGAGGGCGGTAGCAATGAACACGTTACTGGACTGGTCGGTTTCACCGGCGGGTGAACTTGCCGCGGCAATCGAAACTTTCGTGGACAACGCCGTGATCGCCTACGCGGCATGCGGCGTCGATATGGCGGCAGCCCTTGTGCCATTCCAAGCATCCACAGCGCGTGCCGCGGTCACGCAACCTCCAGCGCTGGTCAACATAGCCGCGGCCCTGGAAGGCATGCCGGATGGAGCTTTGCGCGCTGCGCTTGAAGCCTGTGCCTCGCGGCTGCCCTGGACTGCAGGAAACCTGCCGAAGAGCAGGGCCATCGTCGACAGGTTTGCCTTCATCGAGCTCGTCGGCCCCGACGGACTTGGCGGCTCCAGCACAGTGCGCTTCGGTCTTTACCTGCAGGCCCCATCCACCGACTACCCGCCCCACGACCACGAAGCTGAGGAATTCTACTACATCCTGTCAGGCGATGCGCAATGGCAGAAGAACGATGGCGTCTTCGAAGCCAAGGCACCGGGGACGGTCATCCATCATCTGCCTCGCGACCGCCACGCGATGCGCACACTCGAGGCTCCGCTCCTGGCGATGTGGATCTGGACCGGCGATATAGACATGGCCACTTATAGGC
>JBKJRE010000178.1:0-2500 GCA_046594775.1 Rhizobiaceae bacterium
GGCATGCAGGGCGGCACGGCGGCGACGCAGGAAGTGTTCATCGAGAATGTCGGCATGCCGACACTCGCCTGCATCCGCCCTGCTGTTCAGGCGCTGCAGGATCTCGGCATGCACCGCAAGGTGCAGCTGATCGTTTCCGGCGGCATCCGCAACGGCGCCGACGTCGCCAAGGCGCTGGCGCTGGGCGCCGACGCCGTCTCTATCGGCACCGCCGCTCTGGTGGCGCTGGGCGACAACGATCCGCACTGGGAAGACGAGTACAATAAGCTCGGGACCACGGCCGGCGCCTATGACGACTGGCATGAAGGCAAGGACCCCGCCGGCATCACCACGCAGGATCCTGAACTGATGAAGCGCGTCGACCCGGTCGCGGCCGGCCGCCGCCTGGCGAATTATCTCAAGGTGATGACGCTGGAGACGCAGACGATCGCCCGTGCCTGTGGCAAGAACCATGTGCACAATCTCGAACCCGAGGATCTGTGCGCGCTGACGCTCGAGGCAGCCGCCATGGCGCAGGTACCGTTGGCGGGCACCAGTTGGATACCGGGCAAGAACGGCCTGTGAAGAAGCAGGTTCGCGGCAAGACGAGAGCGAGCCAAGGGAACGGCATTCGGAAAAAATGGGGAATTCTGGTGGCTACTGATCTCGCGCAATTCGCCAAGAAGAACGGCGTCAAATATTTCATGATCTCCTATACCGACCTGTTCGGCGGCCAGCGCGCCAAGCTGGTGCCGGCACAGGCGATCGGCGACATGCAGAAGGAAGGCGCCGGTTTCGCCGGCTTTGCCACCTGGCTCGACCTGACGCCGGCGCACCCCGACATGCTGGCGGTGCCGGATGCCGATTCGGTCATCCAGTTGCCCTGGAAGCCCGAAGTCGCCTGGGTCGCGGCCGACTGCATCATGGAGGACAAGTCGGTCGCCCAGGCGCCGCGCAACACGCTGAAGCGGCTGATCGACGAGGCTGCCGGCGAGGGCATGCACGTCAAGACCGGCGTCGAGGCCGAGTTCTTCCTGATCTCGCCGGACGGCAAGCAGATTTCAGACGAATACGACACCGCCTCGAAGCCCTGCTACGACCAGCAGGCGGTGATGCGCCGCTACGACGTTATCGCCGAGATCTGCGACCACATGCTGGCGCTCGGCTGGGGCCCCTACCAGAACGACCACGAGGACGCCAACGGCCAGTTCGAGATGAACTGGGCTTTCGACGACGTGCTGGCCACCGCCGACAAGCATTCCTTCTTCAAGTTCATGGTACGCTCGGTGGCGGAAAAGCACGGCCTGCGGGCCACCTTCATGCCCAAGCCCTTCCAGGGCCTCACCGGCAATGGCTGCCACGCCCATATTTCGGTGTGGGACAAGTCCGGCAAGACCAACGTCTTTGCCGACAAGAACATGGAGTTGGGCCTGTCGGCCAAGGGCCGCAACTTCCTCGGCGGCATCATGAAACATGCCTCCGCGCTCGCCGCCATCACCAACCCGACGGTCAATTCCTACAAGCGCATCAACGCGCCGCGCACCATTTCGGGCGCCACCTGGGCCCCGAACTCGGTGACATGGACCGGCAACAACCGCACGCACATGGTTCGCGTGCCCGGCCCCGGACGCTTCGAGCTTCGCCTGCCCGATGGCGCCGCCAATCCCTATCTGCTGCAGGCGGTGATCATCGCCGCCGGGCTGGATGGTGTCCGTTCCAAGTCCGATCCCGGCAAGCGCTACGACATCGACATGTACCAGGAAGGCCATACGGTGAAGGGCGCGCCCAAGCTGCCGCTCAACCTGCTTGACGCGCTGCGCGAGTTCGACAAGGACAAATCGCTCAAGGCGGCCCTAGGCGAGGAGTTCTCGTCGGCCTACCTGAAGCTCAAGCATGGCGAATGGAATTCCTATGCGTCACACTTCACCCAGTGGGAGCGCGACCACACGCTCGACATCTAGGGTTTGGCGCGACGGGCGGGTCCGAGACAGCAGGATATGAAATACTCGATCTTCTCCCTCGCCCGCGCGGCGCTCAACGGACACAGGAACTGGCCCCGCACCTGGCGCGATGCGGCGCCCAGGAAGCACTACGACGTGGTCATCATCGGCGGCGGCGGCCATGGGCTGGCGACGGCCTGGTTTCTCGCCAGCCGCTACGGCATCACCAATGTCGCGGTGCTCGAGAAGGGCTGGATCGGCTCGGGCAACGCCGGCCGCAACACCACCATCATCCGCTCCAACTACATGTTGCCCGGCAATATCGGCTTTTACGAGCTGTCGATGAAGCTGTGGGAGACGATGGAGCAGGACCTCAACTACAACACGATGGTCAGCCAGCGCGGCGTCGTCAACCTCTACCATTCGGACGCCCAGCGCGACGCCTACGCCAGGCGCGGCAATGCCATGCGCATCAACGGCATCGACGCCGAGCTGCTCGACCTGCCGGCGATCCGCAAGATGATGCCGTTCCTGAATTTCGACCATGCCCGCTTCCCGATCCAGGGCGGGCTGCTGCAGCG
>JBKJRE010000325.1:0-4391 GCA_046594775.1 Rhizobiaceae bacterium
CGAGCAGCATTCTGACATGCACCTCGCCGGGCGGCGTCATGCCCTCGCGCGGTTCGGCGATGTCGTGCAGCGACAGGAAGAGATGGTTCTGTTCCGCAATTGCCGCGGGCCGCGTCATTGCGGTACCGGCGGCGAGCAGCGAGATCAGCCGCTCCGCCCCGGTTGCGCTCACGGTCACGTCGACCTTTGACAGCGGACAGACATGGATCATCGCGATGATCCCGGGCGGTCGGCGCTTCCTCCGCAGTCCTCGTGGAGCTCGGGTTTACGCAACGGCTCCGGCAGCCGGGTCAGGGCGGTGGCGGGCAAGGCGAAAACCCGATAGGAGTGCGGGTTGATGCCGGTGGGCAGGTCGGTCCAGAGCTCGGGCGCGCCGGGAAACAGCGCGCCCGCCCGGTCGAGACTGCCGCCACGATCCACCACCGCCGAAATGTCGCGCGCGGGAAATACCATGTCCGTACTGCTTGCCTTCCTGTCGATCGTGCTCGAGTCGCAAACCGGCTATCCAGACCGACTCTACAAGACCATCGGCCATCCGGTCAGCTGGATCGGCTGGCTGATATCCTGTCTCGACCGGATGCTCAACCGCGCCACCGACAGCGACCGCAGGCGTCGCCTTTACGGAGTCGGCGCGCTGATCGTCATCGTCGGCCTTCCCTCGGCCATGGCCGGCGGCCTGGAGGCCTTGCTTTCGCCCTACAATGTCGGCCTTGCGGTTCTGGTCATTGCCGGCAGCACGCTGCTTTCCCAGCAGAGTCTCGCCGAACACGTCAGGGCCGTTGCAGACGCGCTCGAAACGGACGGGCTCTCCGCTGGCCGTGAAGCCGTCTCAAAGATCGTTGGCCGCGATCCGGAACAACTCGACCAGGCCGGCGTGTCGCGCGGCGCGATCGAAAGTCTTGCCGAAAACTTTTCGGACGGCATCGTCGCGCCGGCCTTCTGGCTCGCACTTGGAGGGCTGGCCGGCGGTGTCGCCTACAAGGCCGCCAACACCGCCGATTCGATGATCGGGCACCTGACGCCAACCCACCAGGCCTTCGGCTGGGCGGCGGCGCGCTTTGACGATGTGATCAACCTGCCGGCTTCGCGCCTTGCAGCGCTGTTGCTGGTCGCTGCAGCCGCGCTCACACCGGGCGCCGATGCCGGTGCTGCCTGGTGCGCCATACTGCGCGACGCAGGAAAGCATCGTTCGCCCAATGCCGGCTGGCCTGAAGCGGCGATGGCAGGCGCGCTCGGGCTCGAACTGGCCGGCCCGCGAGTCTATAGCGGCAAGATGGTCAGGGACGCCTTCATGGGGGAAGGTGGGCGGCGCGCCGCGACCGCCGCAGATATCCGGCGGGCGCTGAAACTGTTCTGGCTGGCCGACATGCTGCTGATCGGCCTGCTCGGACTGTCAGCGCTGCTTTTCGCTATTTGGTAGGCAGCGAAAATCCTAGAATTCTATGCCCTGCTGCGCCCTTACACCGGCAGCAAAGTGGTGCTTCACCGCCCCCATCTCTGTGACGAGGTCGGCGGCCTCGATCAGCGCCGGCTTGGCGTTGCGGCCGGTGACCACGACATGCAGGTCCGCGCGGCGTGCTTTCAAGGCTGCTACGACTGCATCGAGATGGAGATAATCGTAACGCAGGGCGATGTTCAGTTCGTCGAGCACGACGAGGCTGAGCGACGGGTCTGCAATCAGCTCCAACGCCTTGGCCCAGGCGGCTTCGGCCGCCGCGATATCTCGCTGCACGTCTTGCGTTTCCCAGGTGAAACCCTCGCCCATCGTGTGCCAGACGATTCTGCCGCCAAAGGCGGCGAAAGCGTCCTTCTCGCCAGTGTGCCAGGCGCCCTTGACGAATTGCACCACGCCGACGCGCTTGCCGTAGCCGAGCATTCGAAGCGCCAGCCCGAACGCTGCGGTTGTCTTGCCCTTGCCAGGACCGGTGTTGACGATCAGCAGGCCCTTTTCGGCTACCGTCTTGCCAGCGACTTCCGCGTCCTGAACGGCTTTTCGCTTGGCCATCTTGGCGCGGTGCTTTTCCTCGGCTTCCTTGTCGATCGTCTTCATGTCATTTCACCTTGAGCGGCAGCCCGGCCACCATGAACAGCACCTGATCGGCACGCGTCGCGATGCGCTGGTTAAGGCGGCCGGCCACGTCACGGAACTGCCGCGCCAGCTTGTTGTCCGGCACGATGCCGAGCCCGACCTCGTTGGACACCACGAACCAGGGTCCGCGCGGCGATGACAGTGCGGCTTCGAGTTCACCCGATACGGCTTGCAGGTCGTGGCCCGCCAGCAAATGATTGCTTAGCCAGAGCGTCAGGCAGTCGACAAGCACGGGTTGCCATTCAGGCACGTGCCGCAGCGCGTCCGCCAGATCGAGCGGCGCCTCGACCGTCAACCAGCCATCGCCACGCCTTTCCCGGTGAAGCGAGATACGGTCCGCCATCTCGTCGTCATCGGCCTGCGCCGTTGCGATATAGGTCCATGGAGCCGGAAAGGCCGCAACGAGATTCTCGGCGTGCGCGCTCTTGCCGGAGCGTGCGCCACCGAGAAGAAACGTCAGGCTTCGCGCGTCAGGCAAAGCTCTTGCTGAGCTTGTCCGCCGTGCCCAGGAATCGCTGGCGAACCGAGCCCACCACGCCGCCGAGCAGAACCCAGAAGATCAGGCTGGTGACGGTCGTCGCCACGACGAACTGGTGGTGGAGTGCGGCGGGAACGGGTGTTTCGTGGCTGGCCGGCTGCGGCGCGCCGATAATGTGTGGCGCAACAATCAGTGCCACGCCGATCAGCGAGAACAGCGCCGTGCCACGAAACGCGATCAGTGCCAGGCCGCAAGCCGTTGCCGCCACGGTTGCGACCCACCAGACCTGACGGTCAAAAAGGTCGGCAGCGGGCATGGCCGGCAATTCCGGCGGCAGGCCGAGACCAGGCGCCAGAGTGAATACCGCAAATCCCGCGAAGCCCCAGAACACCCCCTTACGCCAACCGGCGATCCCACCGGCAAACTCGGAGACCGCCACGAGGACGAGCGCAAACCCGATACCGGTAACGATGTTGGCAAGCGCGGTGAAGGCAAAACGCTCGACCCCGTCGGCCGGCGCCCAGGCTCCTTCACCCCGGTCGTCCGGAGCAACAGCTCCCGGATCCGGCGCTTCAGCGGCTGACATTTCAACCGCGCCATGACCGTGACCCGCCAAGGGCGCCCCTTCATAGGTCTCGGCCTGGAGGATGAGCGGCACCGTGGCAAAGGTTTGGAGGGCCGTCATGATGAGGCCCGCAAACAGACCGGCGATCGCCGCGGTGAACACGGCGTTGCGAATCAGGTTCATCGATTCAGATCCCTGTCAGTGGCAGGGAAAAGCTATCGAGTGCCGGTAGTCGTGGCCGGCATTGTGTACGATCTCGGCATGCGAGAAGCCCACGAAGCCAACGACGAAGAGGCCGAGCAGCGCAACCGCGCCAAGCTGAATGGCGCGCGAAGCGGTCGAAGTGCCTGTCCCCAGGGAAGCAGAAACCGTGTTCATCAAATCTGTCCTTCCACCCTCCACCCGAGGGCACCTTGTTGACGTCCGTCGCCGGCAGGTCTCCTGGCTTGCGGATTGTCACCCTTCCCCGCCTTCCCGAAGCAGGAGCTTCAGTGGCCTTTGGGGAGAGCTACCGCTTACAGTTGCGGGGGCAGCCACGGCTTTGGGCGACAGGCCCGCACCGCATTCCCTCTCGGTCCTTTCGGAACCGACGACATTTGTGACTATAAATGAGAATGCAAATTCCGGCAAACCAATTAACCGACAGACGCCGGGTCGCGCGTGTCGCATCCGAGGCATCCGCCACCGCGTCTGGCCACTTTCATGGAGGCGGCGTGAAAAAATCCTGTCCAGGCCCAGACAAGCCCATCCATTGCCTTCCCGCCATCGGCAGCGCCCGGAATTGACAACGTGTTGCCGCCCGTATCCCTTGTCTGACAGGGAGAGTCTCGCCAATGAACAACGACATTGCCGAAAGCGATCTCTATTCCGGGCTTCGCCATGCTGAAGCGACGCTTCCGGCAAGCGTCTATCTCGGCGATCGCTCCTATCAGCGAGACCTGGACGCGATCTGGTATCGGAGCTGGATCCACGTCTGTCGCGAAGCCGACATCGCCGAACCTCTGGCCTTCAGGGTGTTTACACTCGGCACCCAGGAAATCCTCGTTGTGCGCGACGAAACCGGCGCGCTACGCGCCTTCCACAACACCTGTCGGCATCGCGGCTCGCAGCTCTGCGCCGCTGAGGCAGGCAGGCTCAAGGCCCGTCTCCTCACCTGCCCCTATCATGCCTGGTCCTATTCGCTGCGCGGCGATCTGGTGCGCGTGCCCCCAAAGACCCTGCCGGAGGGCTTCGACAAGGCCGATTATCCGCTGCATGCG
>JBKJRE010000544.1:0-6371 GCA_046594775.1 Rhizobiaceae bacterium
GGCGATGGCGGCTTCTGGCACAACGGGCTCACCTCCTCGATCGGCAACGCCGTGTTCAACAGGAATGACGGCGTCATCGTCATCGTCGACAATTTCTACTCGGCTGCCACCGGCGGCCAGGACATCCTGTCGTCGCGCGCCAGCAATCGAACCAAATCGACAAAGCATCCGATCACCGAGGCGGTAAAAGGCATGGGCGTGGACTGGGTGCGCCACATCGACAGGACATACGATGTCCCGAAGATGCAGGCGACACTGCGCGAGGCGCTGACCACGGAACACAAGGGACCGAAGGTCATCATTGCGTCGTCCGAATGCATGCTCAACAAGCAGCGCCGCGAGAGACCGCTTGTCGACAAGGCGATCAAGGGCGGCGAGCGCATCGTCAAGCCGAAATTCGGCGTCGACGAGGATATTTGCACCGGCGACCATGCCTGCATGCGGCTGTCGGGCTGCCCGTCGCTGTCGCTCAAATCGCTCGATGATCCGCTGCGCGACGATCCGGTCGCGCATATCGATCAGAGCTGCGTCGGTTGCGGCAATTGCGGCGAGGTGGCCGATGCCGCCGTGCTTTGCCCGTCCTTTTACCGTGCCGACGTGGTCCACAATCCGGGCCGCTGGGACCGCTTTCTCCAAGCCGGGCGCCGCGCCGCAATTGGCTTCATGCAGCGCTGCAGGGAAAGCCGCCGCCTGAGCTTCGCCGATGCTTGACGCCTTGTCCCCCCTCCGCACCGATGGCGACGCCCTGGCGGGCGAGCGGGTCATCAAGCTCGCCGTGCTGGCGGTCGGCGGGCAGGGCGGTGGCGTGCTGGCCGACTGGATCACGGCGGTGGCCGAACTCAATGGCTATGTCGCACAGTCGACATCGGTGGCCGGCGTCGCCCAGCGCACCGGCGCAACCATCTACTATGTCGAAATGTGCCGCGACACGGGCCGTCTGCCCGTCTTTGCACTGTCGCCGTCACAGGGCGACGTCGACATTCTTGTCGCCGCCGAGCTGATGGAGGCCGGCCGGGCAATCATCCGCGGCTTCGTCACGCCCGACCGCACGACGTTGATTGCCTCGTCGCACCGTATTGCGGCCGTGTCGGAGAAGGTTGAGCCGGGTGACGGCAGGGCATCCTCCGAAAAGGTTCGCATCACCGCCGAGCAGGCCTCCAGGCGTTTCATTGCGTTCGACATGGAAAAGATCGCCGTCGACAACGGGTCGATGATATCGGCGAGCCTGCTTGGCGCGCTCGCCGGCTCTGGCGAACTGCCTTTCCCGCGCGACAGCTATGAGCAGACGATTTCGGCATCCGGCCGTGGCGTCAAGGCCAGCCTGGCGGCCTTTGGCGGCGCATTTGAGCGCGCGCGCGGCGGCGGACGAGCGACTGCTTCCAACCCGGTTGAGCCCGGCGGCGTCAATGATGAGGCGGCTGCCCACAGCCCCGTCAGTTCCGCCACGGCGGCCGAACCCGATATATCCGGGTCGGTAACGTCCGGCCGCATAAGCGGACCGGACCGATTGCTCGGCGATTGGCAGGCGCTGGCCGCGCGCGTCGCCGCCATGCCCGAACCGGCCCGGGACATGGTGCTGCGCGGCCTGCGCAAGGTGGTTGACTACCAGGACATCGCCTACGGTGGCGAATATCTGGACCATCTTAACCGCGCCGTGGGCGTTGACGGCCCTGCCCATGATTTCGCTTTGTCCATCGCGGCGGCGAAACACCTCGCCAACGCCATGTGCTACGACGACATGATCCGCGTCGCCGACCTGAAGACGCGCTCGACCCGCGACGCTAGGGTGCGGCGCGAGGTGGCGCTCGGCGAGGACTCTATCCTTCAGGTAACGGAATTCTTCCATCCGCGCGTCGAGGAATTCTGCGGCGCGCTACCGGCCCGTCTGGGTCGCTACATCGAGGAACGGCCGAAGTTCGCCGCCTTTCTCGACCGCCGCATCAACCGCGGGCGACGCATCCGCACAGACAGCTTCGCCGGTTTTACCGCACTCTGGGTGGTCGGCGGTCTGCGCCGCTGGCGGCGCGGCCTGCTGCGCCATCAGGTCGAAGCCGCGCATTTGGAGCGCTGGTACAGTCTGGCGCTGAACCATGTCTCGGTCGACTATGCCTTGGCCGTCGAGATCCTCAATTGCCGCCGGTTGATCAAGGGCTACAGCGACACTCACGTGCGGTCGCAGTCGAAATTCGATCGCGTGCTGTCGGCGCTCGATTTGCTGAAGGGCCGGGACGACGCTGCCGACTGGATACGCCGTCTGCGCGAAGCGGCGCTCAAGGACGAGAAGGGCGACATGCTCGACGGAGCGCTGAAAACCGTCGCATCTCTATAGTCCCTCGAAGTGCGGCCTCGCCGTCTCCGGTCAGGGCGCAAAGATCAGCAGCACGTAGGCGAAGAACACGACGAGGTGGACGAGGCCGGTAAGCACGGTCGTCCGGCCGATGCCGAAGCTGACGAAGCTGACCGCCAGCGCAAGCAACAGCAGCACAGTGTCGCCCGGATTGAGACCGAGCGTCAGTCCCCGGCCGGTAATAAGGCTCGCGGCCGCCACCGCCGGGATCGTGAGGCCGATCGTGGCGCAGGCCGAACCCAGCGCGATGTTCAGGCTTCGTTGCAATTCGTTCCTGACCGCGGCACGAATGGCGGACATGGCTTCCGGCAACAGCACCAACGTTGCGATGAACGCACCGACCAATGCATCGGCCTGTGAAAATTCGAGCACTGCAAGACCGTCCTCGATGCCGCCCGCGATCTGTTCGGCCAGCAGCACAATTCCGATCAGCCCGGCCGCCAGCATGGCAAGGTTGGTGCCGATACCCGGGGCCGTCTTTGCCGCTTCGGCCGATGCCTTCCGGTCCTCCGGCTCCTCGACGAAATCATCGCGGTGACGACCCATCTGCGCCAACAGGAAGCTCACATAAAGCAGCACCGAAAGCAGGCTGACGAAGGCGAGTTGCATTTCGGAGAAGGTTCCCGGATCGGAGGCAAGGGTGTAATCGGGAAGAATGAGCGTCAGCACAGCCAGCGCCATCAGGACCGCCAGATAAGCGCTCGTGCCTTGCCTCTTGAGATCCTGGTGGCGGTGCCTCCAGCCGCCGAGAGTGAGGCACACGCCGACCACGCCGCCGGTAACGATCATGACCGTTGAAAAGACCGATTCGCGGGCCAGCGTCGGATTGTTCTCGCCATTCAGCATCATCGACAAGATGACCGAGACTTCGATCGTCGTGACGGAGAGGGTGAGAACGAGCGTTCCATAAGGTTCGCCGACCTTGCGCGATCCGCTCGGCGTGGTGGAGCACCACAAACACCGTGGCGAACATAAGGGCGGTCGCCAGCAGGGAGAGGGCGACGCGCACCGCCAGTCTCATTTGATCGAGCGGAAAGCCGCTGAAGTGAATGGCCGCCGCGAGCAGGAGGCAGCCGACCGGCAGCAGGTAGTATCCGGCGTCGCGTCGGTTGAGTGTCATGCCTGCTTCCGCATTTCACAGATTTGCAGATGTTCGACCAGATGCACCCGTATGACAGGATAACAGCCGGTTTGCGAGCCCTCGTACCGCGAAACGGCTTCACCCCAAAGAGATAGCAGGCGCAACAAATTGACTTTTGTCAGCAGCCGTGAATAATGTCGAGACGGAGGGGCAGATGGCAATTCGACCCGCGGAACAGATCATTCACAAGGCGGCCTGGCTCTATTATGCGCACGGGCTGCGTCAGGATCAGGTCGCCAAAGAACTTAACATATCCCGCGCCTCCGTCGCCATGTATCTGCGCAGGGCCCGCGATACGGGCATCGTCAACATTTCAACCTCGACGCAGCTTTTTACCGACGATGTGCTGGCCCGCCATCTCGAGGACGCGCTCAAGCTTGCCGCCGTGTGGATCGCACCCGAAAGCAATCAGGCATCCGAGGTGCCGGTTCTGGCCGCCAGCGTGTTCCTGGAACTGGTCGGCAAGGGCGATCGGATCGGCGTCGCCTGGGGCAAGACGGTATATGCCATCGCCGACATCATGTCCTATGCCGACCTGCAGGATGTTACGGTGGTGCAGCTTTGCGGCAATCTCGGCGCACCCTATTCCTATCGGCCCGACCAGTGCACCATGGAAATTGCCCGCCGTCTCAATGCCCAGGGCATCAATTTCTACGCCCCGCTGGTGCTGACCACCGAGGAGTTGGCGCGCGACTTGCGCGCCGAGCCGGTGATTCGCGAACAGCTGGCCAGCATCCCGGAATGCGACCTTGCGCTCTATTCGGTCGGCACTGTCGACGCCGAAAGCCATGTCATCAAATGCGGTGCGCTGACCGCCCCGGAAATGGATGCGCTTCGCGCGGCTGGCGCTGCAGGCGTCATCGCCGGGCAGATAATCGACTCCCGCGGCGTGGCGCTTGACTGCAGTTACAACCGCCGCGTCATTTCCGCGGAACTTTCGTCGCTGCGCGCCATCCCGAGGCGGCTCATGGTCGTTCCCGAAGCCGCCAAGTTCGAACCGCTTCTGGCAGCCATCGCAGGCGGCCTTTGCACCCATCTCGTCGTGGATGCCGCCATGGCCAGGCGGCTGCTCGATCACACGACGGCCGCCGCCGGCGCATCGTAGAGCGCAACGCCCCGCCGCCGCCCTCTGTCACGAGGCTGTGGCGGCATTCCTGTTTCACCATCCACTAAAGACGGAACCGACAATGAAAAATCTATGGAACGACGCCGAAGCCGAGAAGCTGGTCGGCGAATACGCCAAAAAGGGCGTCAGCCGCGAACTGGCGCTGCGCGTCTACACCACGCGGCTTCTGGGCGGCGACCCGCGCCTCGTTCTGCACGGCGGCGGCAACACCTCGTGCAAGACCACCGCCACCGACATCGTCGGCGATACCTGGGACGTGCTCTGCGTCAAGGGCAGCGGCTGGGACATGGGCGTCATCGAGCCGCAGGGACTGCCGGCGGTCAAGCTCGCCGCCTTGCTGAAGGCGCGCAACCTCGAAAAGCTGTCAGACGAGGACATGGTCGCGCTGCAGCGCGCCAATCTCATCGACCCGTCTTCGCCCAATCCGTCGGTGGAGGCGCTGTTGCACGCCTTCCTTCCGCACAAATTCGTCGACCATACGCACTCGACCGCAATTCTGGGCCTGGTCGATCAGGTCAACAGCGAGGAAATCTGCCGCGAAGTCTTCGGCAAGCGCTTCGGTTTCGTCCCCTACATCATGCCGGGCTTCGACCTGGCCAAGGCGGCGGCGGAGGTCTTCGAGCAGGACACTTCCGTCGAGGGTCTCATTCTCGACAAGCACGGCATCTTCACCTTCGGCGACAGTGCGCGAGAGGCCTATGACCGCATGATCGACGCGGTCACTGCCGCTGAGGATTACATTGCCAAGGGCGCCAGGCCGGCCCCGGCGAAAGCCGCCCTGCCAGCTGCTTTATCCACGCCCGCCTCCATAGCGCCGATGCTGCGCGGCGCGGTCGCCGTCGCCAGGGGCGAGGGCCGCTTCGATCGCATGATCAGCGACTTCCGCACCTCCGATACGATCCTCGATTTCATCGCCTCCGAGAAGATCGCGGACTATGCCGCGCGCGGCGTCTCGACGCCTGACCTGTCGATTCGCATTAAGACCGGGCCGATGGCCCTGCCGGCGCCCGACGCCGGTAAGGCCGGCGGCTACAAGGCGATCATCCGCCAGCATGTCGAAAAATTCGCCGACGACTACCGCGACTATTTCGCTACCAATGATGCCAAGGACGGCGTCAGGCGCACCATGCTCGACCAGATGCCGCGCCTGACGCTGGTGCCGGGCGTTGGCATGTTCGGCCACGGCCGTACCTTGAAGGACGCGAAGATCGCTTCAGATGTCGGCGAGATGTGGATCGAGGCGGTGCGTGGCGCAGAGGCCATCGGCGATTTCCATCCGCTCTCCAAGGCCGACCTCTTCCCGCTCGAATACTGGTCTTTGGAGCAGGCGAAGCTCGCCTCCAACAAGCCCAAGCCGCTGACGGGTGAGGTGGTGCTGGTGACGGGCGGGGCAGGCGCCATCGGGGCCGCCACGGCCAAGCTTTTCGCCGACACTGGCGCTCACGCGGTCGTCGTCGACCTCGACGCCGGCAAGGCGGCGGAAGCGGCCGGGAAGGCAGGCAACAATTCGATCGGCGTCGGCGCCGACATCACGGATCGCGCCCAGATTCGCGCCGCCTTCGACAAGGCGGTCTCAGTCTTCGGCGGCGTCGACATCCTTGTTTCCAATGCAGGCGCCGCCTGGGAAGGCAAGATCGGCGAGATCGACGATGCGCTGCTGCGAAAAAGCTTCGAGCTCAATTTCTTCGCCCATCAGTCGGCAGCGCAGAACGCGGTGCGCATCATGCTGGAGCAGGAAACCGGCGGCGTGCTTCTGT
>JBKJRE010000563.1:0-9078 GCA_046594775.1 Rhizobiaceae bacterium
CACCGTGCGCTTCGCACCATTGGCATCCATGCCCCGGCCCCACCAGATGGGCTCGCCATCGAGCCCCAGGAGCACCGCCTGATGGGTGTAGAAGGACCAGCCATCATAGCCGGTAAGCCAGGCCATGTTGGACGGGTCCGACACGATCAACAGGTCGACGCCCTTGGCCTCCATCGCCTGCCTGGTCTTGGCCAGCCGCTCGGCAAACTCGTCGCGCGAAAATTTCAGTCTTGCTTCACTCATCTCAGGCGCTTCCTCATTTTCTTGGGCCTCGCGGCCATATGTCAGCTGTCGAATGGCGTGCCGGCGCCGGCGGCCCTTGCGCGGTCGCGCGCCAGCGTGGCGATGGCGGTGTCCTGCACGCCCGTGCCGGTCAGGTCGGCAACCGTCAGGTCGCCCGGCGAGCCGCGTCCCTTGCGCTGGCCGGCGACGATCTGGCCGAGCTCGGCGAAGTCGGCGTCGGCCTTCACCAGCCCTGCTTCGATGGCATGATGCAATTCGCCGAGCAGCCGCGTCTGGCTCAGCCTGTCGGCGACATAGAGCCCGGCGCGCGCCACGATCGCCGGCTCGATCTCGTTCTTGTGCCCGGCGTCGGAGCCCATCGCGGTGATGTGCTGGCCGGGCCACAGCCAGGCGGCCTTGAGCACCGGCTCGGTCGCCGGCGTGGTGGTCACGATGATGTCGGCGCCGGCCACGGCGTGGTCGGGATCCGGCTCATAGCGCACCAGTATGCCGAGCCGCTCGCGCAGGTCGGCCGCCGCTGCCTTGGCCTTTTCGCCGTCGCGCGCCCAGATGCGCGCCTCGGCGATCGGCCGTACCAGCGTCAGCGCCTCGAGCTGCAGCCTGGCCTGCACGCCGGCGCCGAAGATCGCCGCGATGGAGGAATCCTGGCGCGCAAGATGCTTGGCCGCCACCGCGCCGGCAGCCGCCGTGCGCACGTCGGTCAGGTAGCCATTGTCGAGCAGCAGCGCCTCGACCTGACCGGTTTTCGCCGAAAACAGCACCATCATGCCGCTGGTGCTCGGCAGGCCGATTTTCGGATTGTCGAAGAAGCCGGGGCTGATCTTGATCGCGAAGCCGTCGATGCCGGGCACATAGGCGGTCTTCACGTCGACCTCGCCATGATGTTCGGGAATGTCGAGCCGCAGGATCGGCGGCATCGCCACGGGCAGCGTCGCCAGCGCCCGGAAGGCATTTTCCACGCAGGCCACGGCGTCGAGATCGAGTTTCACGACGCCGCGCAGATCGGCTTCGGTCAGGATGGTGATTCTCATGCCGCGCGCTCCGCCAGCACCGACGGGTCGCCGCAGACGATCCTGCGGTGCAGATCCATGTCGATATTGCGTCCCGAAAGCAGCGCCACCACCGGCCCGTCCGACCTGATCCTGCCGGCCAGAAGTGCTGCGATCCCCACCGCGCCGCCGCCCTCTATGATCTCGCGTTCCATCGCGTAGGCATGGCGCACGCCCGCCGCGATTTCCTCTTCCGACAGCAGGATCACCGCGTCCAGCAGGTCGCGGCACATGGCGAAGGTCAGCTGGTTGTCCAGCCCGACGCCGCCGCCGAGCGAATCCGCGAGCGTCGGCAGTTCTTCCACCAGCACCGGCCTGCCGGCGTCGAGGCTGGCTTTCATCGCGGCGCCGCGCGCCATCGAGATGCCGATCACTTTGACACCGGGTTTCATGGCCTTGACAGCTGCGGCGATCCCCGCCGCCAGTCCGCCGCCCGATAAAGGCACCAGAACCGTTGCCGCATCCGGCGCCGCTTCGATGATCTCCAGGCCGAGCGTCCCCTGTCCGGCGACGATCGCCGGATGGTCGAAGGGCGGCAGCATGATCAGCCCGTCCTCGGCGACGAGCCGGTCGACCTCTTCCTGGGCGTCGTCCTGGCTGTTGCCGATGATGCGGACTTCGGCCCCGAGATTGCGGATTTCCGCAAGCTTGTTGTCAGGCACCAGTTTGGACATGCAGATCACCGCGCGCATTCCCTCGAGCTTGGCCGCATGCGCCAGCCCGCGCCCGTGATTGCCGGTCGAGGCCGCCGTCACGCCGCGTTGCTTCTCGTCGGCCGACAGCGAGGCGATGGCGTTCGAGGCGCCGCGCAGCTTGAAGCTGC
This sequence comes from Rhizobiaceae bacterium, assembly GCA_046594775.1. Classification (GTDB taxonomy): domain Bacteria; phylum Pseudomonadota; class Alphaproteobacteria; order Rhizobiales; family Rhizobiaceae; genus CAMYMG01. Next base: position 2,116 of record JBKJRE010000563.1, read on the forward strand.
CCGTCGTCTGGCGGTGTTCGAGTTTCAAATGGACCGGCACGCCGGCAAGCTTGCTGAGCGATGGCGAGGGCACGGTCGGGGTGGGCGCCACCTTGCCCTTGATGCGTTGCCGTGCCGCCTCAATGTCCTTGAGCGTGACGAAGGGCGTGCTCATGCGCCCGCTCCCCGCTGCATGGTGATGTCATACCCCCACCCGCGGCTGCGGCGCGACCTTCCCTCAAGGGGGAGGTGGGAGCTTTGTCGGTCATCAGTGAGATCGGGGTTCCGTTCGTTACCGGCGCGGCAGTAGAGGTAGGCCAGTCCCCCTCCCCCTTGAGGGGGTCCGAAGGACGAGCGAGACCGTCGGCTCGCCCGGTTAGGGGTGGGGGTATCTGCCCGCGACATCACAGCGACTGAACAAGGCCGAGGGAGTTGCCTGTCTCCCCCTTGAGGAGGTCCGAACGACAGGCGAGACCGGCGGCTCATCCGGTCAGCAGCGGGGGTATTTTCGAGAGAACCCATCAGGCCGCTCCCGGCAGCGTCATCAGCCGTCCGAATTCGGGATGCGGCGTGTCGTCGCCGCAAAGCCTCAGGCAGTTCCAGGCAGACGCCTGGTTGCTGGTCACCACCGGCCTGCCGACGGCCTCTTCCATATCCGGCACGGCAATGGCTGCGCGCAGCGCCGTGCAGGACACGAACAGCGCCTCGGCTTCCGGGGCTGTCGTTTCGCGCGCCAGCTCCACGATCGAGGCCGGCGCGATGCGGGCCATTTCGCGGTCGTCTTCCAGGCCAAGGCAGGTGAAGCTGGCGATGCCGAAACCGTTGCGCTCGAAATAGGCGGCCATCGGACGGCTTGTCTCGACCGTGTAGGGCGTCAGGATGCTGATCCTTCGCGCGCCCAGCGCCCGCAGGCCGCGCATGGCGGCCTTGGGCGGCGTCACCACGGGCGCGCCGGGCTTGGCCCTGCCGATGGCGTCCTCCACTTCCGCGTCGCCGATCACCACCGAGGCCGCAGTGCACGAATAGCAGATGGCGTCGAGATCTTCCCCCGGCAGGATAAGGCCCGCCCCATCGATCAGCGCCGGCTGCATTTTGCGCAGATTGTCCGGCGTCGTCGGATTGGCATAGGGAATGCGCGCTACATAGACGCCGATCCGCTCGCTCGACACCATGCGGCGGAAGTCGGGCTCGGAGGTGTGGTCGGTCGCCAGGATGATCAACCCGATGCGTCTTGCAAGCGGCCGAGCCTCCAGTGCGGGCCGGGCGTCGCGCAGGCGTATTTCCGTGTCTGTGGTCATGATCAGGTTTCGATGCGCCCGTAGCGGCGCTCCAGCCAGCGCAGGCCGAACACGGCGACCAGGCTGATGGCGAGGAAGAAGGCGCCGACCATGGTGATCGGCTCGATGTAGCGATAGCTCGAATTGGCGACGCTCTTGGCCTGGTTCATCAGTTCCAGAACGGTGATTGCCGAAAGCAGCGGCGTCTCCTTGAACATGGCGATGAAATAGTTGGCCAGCGCCGGAATCATCGGCGGCAGCGCCTGCGGAATGATGATGTGGATCCAGGTCTGGCGCGCCGAGATGTTGCAGGCCTTGGCGGCCTCCCACTGGCCGCGCGGCACGTTGTCGATGCCGGCGCGGTAGACTTCCGCCGTGTAGGTTCCGTAATGCAGGCCAAGCCCGATGACGCCGGCAACCAGCGGCGCCAGAAGAATGCCGATGTCGGGAAGCACGTAGAAGATGAAATAGAGCTGCACCAGCAGTGGCGTGCCTCGGATGAACTCGGCGGCAAAGCCGACGCCGCGCGACAGGACGCGGTTTGAAGACCGTCTGGCCAGTGCAATGCCCAGACCGACGAATGCCGCCAGGATCGAGCCGAGCAACGTCGCGAGAATCGTGATCTTCACGCCTTCGATCAGCGTCGGAAATATCTGCCAGACGAAGCCCCAGTCCCATTCCATCAGACACGCACTCCGTCCAGGCCGCGCGCCAGACGGCGTTCGAGGCTGCGCATGCCCCAGCCGATCAGCGAGGCAAGCGCGAAATAGATGATCAGGATCGTCGTGAACGGCACCAGCGTGTTGCCGGTTTGGGCCCGCACAACCTGGGCCTGGAATGTCAGGTCGGTCAGGGAAATCAGCGACACGACCGCCGTTCCCTTGAGCAGTTCGATGGCGTTGTTGCCGAAGGTCGGCAGCATGAGCAGAAATGCCTGGGGCAGGATGACGTGGCGCATGCTTTGCCAGCGTCCGAGATTCAGCGCCACGCAGGCCTCGTACTGCTCCTTGCCGATCGACTGGATGGCCCCGCGCACCACCTCCGCCGCATAGGCGCCGACGTTCAGCCCCAGCGCCAGAACGCCCGCCTGCAACGGCGTCAGCGTTATGCCGACGAAGGGCAGGACGAAATAGGCCCAGAAAAGCTGCACGAAGATCGAGGTGCCGCGAAAGAATTCGATATAGGCCGTCGCCAGCGCCCGTACCGCAAAGAAGCGCGACAACCGGCCAAGGCCGGCGACGAAAGCCATGACCAGGGCAAGCGCCGACCCCATGACGGTCAGCTGGATGGTCACCAGCGCGCCGTCGAGGATAAGGCGGATATAGCCGGTCCAGTCGATCATGGGTTGAGTGTTTCCCGGTAAAAGGTTGGGCGCCGATGCCGGCAGGCGGTTGAAGGGCAGGGCAGGCCGTGCCCTTCAAGCGGCTTTACGAGCTGCATTCTCCACGCACAACCGGAGAGCGCAGCCGCGTTGCTACTGCGCCGAGCAGAGCTTGTCGCGCGAGGTCGACATGGCAGCTGCGGCCGAGAAGCCGTAGGGCTCGATGATCTTGGCGAACTCGCCGGATTCCTTCATCTTCGCCAGTTCCACGTCGTAGGCGTCGCGCAGGGCCTCGTCGCCCTTCTTGAACGCCGCGCCATCGCAATAGACCGGCGCGCCAACCACCGGCGCCACGACGGCAAGGTCAGGATCGTTGGCCTTCTTCATCAGGTCGTTGATCGACAGAACCGGCAGCGAATAGGCGTCGATGCGGCCGTCCTGCACCATCTTGAGCCCGCTCTGGCCATCCGGCACGACGATGACCCGGTCACGCGGCACGCCGGCTTCGAGCGCCAGCTTTTCCTCGGTGCCGCCGCCCGGCGCGCCGACTGTTCCGTTCTCGTCCTTGGCGATGTCGGCGTAGCTCTGGAAGCCCTTCGGGTTGCCCTTCTTGACCAGCAAGGCTTCCGCGTCGCACAGCACCGGCTCCGAATAGACCACGGCGGCGCAGCGCTCGGGCTTCATGAACAGGCCGGCGGTGACGGCGTCGAAACGGCCGGCCTGCAGGCCGGGGATCATCGCGCCATATTCCGAGATCGAGGCAACGATGTCCTCGACGCCCAGCCGCTTGAAGATTTCGCGCGCCACGTCGGGCGCCGCACCCGACACCTTGCCGTCGGCGGCGACAGCTGTGAAAGGCGGCTCGTTGGCGATGGCGACGCGGGCGAAGCCCTGCGCCTTCAGGTCGTCGAGCTTGTCGGCTAGCGCCGGACCCGAAACCGCGAAGGAAGCCAGCATGGCAAGTCCGGCGACGCCGGCAATTGTTGTGTTCATTTTCATCGTTCCCAACTCCTTTGTTCTTGGCATTCGGTGCGGCGAGTGCCGCGGCATGGCGGTCAGACGCGATGTCCGGCCGCGATGATCTTCTTCAGGAAGCCCTGTGTGCGCTCCTGCTTCGGATTTCGGAAAATCTCGTCAGGCTTGCCTTCTTCGACGATCTTGCCGCCGTCGAAGAAAAGCACCCGGTCTGCGAATTCGTGCGCGAAGCCCATTTCGTGCGTCACCAGCAGCATCGTCATGTCGGTTTCGGCGGCGAGTTTCTTCATCACGTTCATCACTTCCTCGACCAGTTCCGGATCGAGCGCGGAAGTGACTTCGTCGAACAGCATGATCTTCGGCGACAAGGCCAGCGCGCGGGCAATCGCCACGCGCTGCTTCTGACCGCCGGAGAGCTGCGCCGGCATCGACTTTGCCTTTTCGGCCATCCCGACCATGTCGAGAAGTTCCATTGCCCGCTTCTCGGCCTCGGCCCTCGGCATGCCCTTCGAGAGGATCGGCGCCAGCGTCACATTGTCGATGACCGACTTGTGGGGAAACAGGTTGAACAGCTGGAATACCATGCCGATCTTTTGCCGCATGCGCGTCAGATGCCGTTCGTCGGCCGGCACCAGCGCGCCGTTCCTTTCCATGTGGTAGAGTTGTTCGCCCTCGATTTCGATATGGCCGTCGTCGATCCGCTCCAGCGTCATGAGAATGCGCAGGATGGTCGTCTTGCCGGAGCCGGACGGGCCGATCAGCGCCAGCTTCTCGCCGGGCTTCACCTCCATCGACAGGCCGTCCAGCACCTTGAAGTTCCCGAAGCTCTTGGCGATGGCGTCAATCTTGATGATAGGCGCAATCATGTGGTTTCCCGCGGCTTTGAAGCCTTCTTGCTCTAACGATGGGGAAGATATCAAATCATGTCAATTACCAAAATAATATCAGTACAATTTACCGTTGGCAATTTTTGCCTGTGGGCCGGAACGTCACCTGAAACGCCGGTTTGGACCGCGCGTTGGCGCTCAGGCGACCAGAAAGGCGCGCCAGAGGGCGCAGAATGAATAGATTTTCCGGTGAAATTTGCCCTGATGGTGCTCAAGCCATTGAATAGGTTTCATCTTTATTGATCGCATTTGCCGCGATCGATGAAGTTTATCCACGGTTTCGGGGCGTTTTGCCGGCTTGGCGGCGCTATATGGCCAGCACCAGATGCTCCGGGTCGCCGAGCGATAACTGGGCGATGACTGTCAGGCCGGCGCGCAATTCCTCTTCCGTCGTGGAGCCGAGCGATATGCGCACCGCCGGATCCCAGGGCGCGGCCGAGGTGCGGAACGAAGATCCCGGCGCGATCGCCACGCCTTGCAGCCTGGCCTGGGCGACAAAGCTTTCCTCGCTGCGGCCCCCGCCGAGCGGCAGCCAGACATGCAGGCTCTCGCCATGCGCGCGATAGCTGATGTCCTTGAATATCTCTTCGGCGATAAGATGCCTTCGATACAGCGCCTTGCGTTGCCATTCGACCAGTTCCATCGCCGTCCCGTCGGCTACCCATTTGGAGGCGATCTCGGCGACCATCGGCGTCGCCATCCAGTTCGACACCAGATGCCGGTTGGCCACCGCCGAGACGTGGCGGTCCGGCACGGCGAGGTAGCCGATGCGCAAGCCGGGGATCACGGTCTTGGTGAAGCTGGTGATATAGAGCGTGCGCTCCGGCGCCAGCACGGCGATTGGCGGCGGGCGGTTCTGCACCAGGGGTCCCAGCACGTCGTTCTCGATGATGGCGAGGTCGTGCCGGCGCGCAACCTCAACGATTGCCTGCCTTCGGGCCTCGCTCATCAGCGTCGCGGTCGGGTTGATCACCGAAGGTTGGACGAATACGGCGCGGATGTCGGAGTGGCTGCAGGCCTCGTCCAGCGCCTCCGGAACCAGCCCGTCGCCGTCAATCGCCAGGCCTTCCAGCTTGAAGCCGAGATAGGTCGAGAGCGGCACCAGCGTGTGATGGCAGATGGCTTCCGCCGCGACCGTCGATCCGGGCGGCGCGACGCTCATCAGCGCCACCGTCATGCCGGCGGTTGCGCCGTTGGTGACGCTGATGTTTTGCGGCGCGGCGACAAGCCCGCAGTGTTTCAGCCAGTCGGCGGCGATCAGGCGGTGACGCGGGAAAACCATGTTCGGCCGGAACGACAGCGCCGAACTTGCCGGCAGGTTCGCGGCAAGCCAGCCCAGCGCCTGTTTCAGCCGGTCAAGATGCATCGCCTCGCTGACCGGTTTGAGGATCGACAGGTCGATCACCTCGCCTGGCCGCTCCGGCAGATAGGGCTGCGGCGGGTCGCTGCGCCGCGTCTGCACGAAGCTGCCGCGGCCGATTTCGCCCGACACCAGGCCGCGCCGGATCAGTTCCTCATAGGCGCGGCTGACCGTCTGCACCGACAGGTCGAGGTCGTCGGCCATCTTGCGGTGCGTCGGCAATCTCTCGCCATTTTTCAGCCGGCCGTCGTGAATCGCCCGCGCGATCTGGTCCGCCAGCGACAGATATGCCGGCCTGCGCACAAGCCCAGGATCAGGTTGCCAAAGTGTCATGATTCATTGAAAGCGAAATCAGTGCAATTGACAATCTCAAACTTGCCGCATCATGCTTCACCGGACGATGGATCCCGGAAAACAAATGGCAGGCATGAGACTCGATTCGACAGACCTGAGGATACTGGACGCGATCCAGCGCGACGGTCGTATCACAAAGCTCCGGCTTGCCGAGGAAGTCGGGCTCTCGCCGACACCATGCTGGGTGCGGCTACGCAAGCTCGAGAAGGCCGGCGTCGTGAGTGGCTATCATGCGACAATCGACATGCGCACCGTCGCGCCGGTCGCCACGGTGCTGATGGAGATCACGCTTCGGAGCCACCGTCAGGCCGATTTCGACCGTTTCGAGCGCGCCGTTCGCGACTGCGATGAAATCGTCGCCTGCTGGTCGGTTGGTGGCGGCGTCGACTATCTGCTGAAGGTGATGGCGCGCGATATCGACACCTACCAGCGGCTGGTCGACGGGTTGCTCGAGCGCGAGATCGGCATTGACCGCTACTTCACCTACATTGTCACCAAGACGGTCAAGGACGAGACCGCGGTGCCGATCGCCAGCCTGCTCTCCGCGTCGACCGCCTGACAGCCCAAAGCTACTGCCAGGCTGCCGAAAAGAGAGAGACTCTCTCCTGAGCGCTCTCCAGACGGTCCCTTTCTCCTCGCTCTCCGGACTAGGCTTGAATCATCACCCGCACCGGAGACCTGAAGCGATGTCCGCGCATTTCGCCCGCCCCACACGCCATGATGCATTCGACCGGCTTGTCGATCGTCGGCTGTATCGCGAACTGGCCTATGTCGATGGACAGTGGACCGCGAGCGGCACGGGAAGCAGCT
>JBKJRE010000163.1:0-3478 GCA_046594775.1 Rhizobiaceae bacterium
AGGCGCTGCTGATACTGGCGCTGTTCATGGCCCCGACCTTCGATATCATCGACGCGATCGTGCCCAAGGGCAACGAGGCGACGGCGCGCGGACATCTGACGGCGCTGGCGCGCGACACCGCCTTCGGCACGGCTCTTGTGGCGTTGCGTGTGGTGCTGATGGCGCATTCGGCCTGGATGATGGGCGACGCCATCGTTCGCACACTGTACCGGATGTGCGTCAGCCGCCAGAACATGCTCGAATGGCGCACCGCCTCGGACGCGCTGAAATCGAAAAAAAACAGCGTGTTGGCCTATTACGGGCAGATGTACGGCGCGGTGATCATCGCGCTGGCCGGCCTGGCGATCGCGGTGGCGGCCGATTCCACCGGCGCGTTCGTGGGGTTCTTCTTCGCGATCTTCTGGATCGGGTCGCCGGCCTTCGCATGGCTGATCAGCCGATCGGCGGAAACGGAGGACCGGTTACACGTCTCGCCGACGGACCGCGCCTTGCTGCGCACGGTGGCGCGCCGCACCTGGGCCTATTTCGAGGCCTTCGTGACGCCGGAGCAGAACATGCTGCCGCCGGACAATTTCCAGGAAAAGCCGCAGCCCGTGGTGGCACAGAGAACGTCGCCGACCAATATCGGCGTCTATCTTCTCTCGGTTGTTTCGGCGCGGGACTTCGGCTGGATCAGCCTGGCCGACGCGGCGCACCGCATCGATGCGACGATGCGCACCGTCGAGAAGATGCGGCGGCATAACGGGCATCTCTACAACTGGTACGACACAAAGACGCTGAAGCCGTTGCTGCCGCTTTACGTTTCGAGCGTGGACAGCGGCAATCTGGCCGGGCATCTGGTTGCGGTGGCGGCAGCCTGCGCCGACTGGGCCGAGGCGCCGGCGGTGCATCTGCAAGGCGATTTCGACGGCATTCTGGACTGCGTGACGGTTCTGGAAGAGAGCCTCGACGAGTTGCCGGACGACCGCAGGCAGCTCAGGCCGCTCAGACAGCGCCTGCTCGATCGCATCGTCGGCATGCGCCGCGCCGTCGATACGATCAAGACGCAGCCCGAAATGGCGTCGATCCGCACCATCAACCTGACCGTGCAGGCGAGCGAGATCCGCAAGCTGGCGATCGCCATCGACGCCGAGGCGCAATCGGCGCGCAGCCGTGGTCTGGCGGAGTGGGCTGCGCGGCTCGAGACGACCTGCGAGGCGCATGTTCAGGACGCGCACACCGACGACCAGGGCGTCAACGCGCTGCGCCAGTCGCTTCTGGCGATCGGCCAACGGGCTCGCAAATACGCGTTCCAGATGGATTTCTCCTTCCTGATGAGCCCGGAGCGCAAGCTGCTTTCGATCGGCTACCGCGTCGATGAGCATCAGCTGGACGAAAGCTGCTACGATCTGCTGGCCTCGGAAGCGCGGCTGACCAGCCTGTTCGGCATCGCCAAGGGCGACCTGCCGACCGAACACTGGTTCCGTCTCGGACGGCCGCTGGTGGAGATCGGCTTTCGCGGCGCGCTGATGTCGTGGTCGGGATCGATGTTCGAGTATCTGATGCCGCCGCTGGTGATGAAGGAGCCGCGCGGCGGCATTCTGAACCAGTCCAGCAACCTGGTGATCAAGCGGCAGATCCAGTATGGCCGCTCCAAGGGAATTCCGTGGGGCATTTCCGAGGCCGCCTATAATGGGCGCGACCGCGAGCTGACCTACCAGTACACCAATTTCGGCGTGCCCGGGCTGGGCCTGAAGCGCGGCCTTGGGCGCAACACCGTCATCGCGCCCTATGCCACGGTTCTGGCGGCGCAGTTCCGGCCGGCCGCGGCGGTGGAAAACCTCGAACGCCTGAGGAATATCGGTGCGCTCGGGCACTACGGCTATCACGACGCGGTGGATTTCACGCCGCAGCGCGTGCCCGAAGGCGCCGATCACGCGATTGTCCACAATTACATGGCGCATCACCAGGGCATGTCGATCGTGGCGGTGGCCAACGCGGTTTTCGAGGGACGCATGCGCGACCGGTTCCACAGCGACCCGGTGATCGAGGCCGCCGAACTGCTGCTGCAGGAAAAGGCGCCGCGCGACATCCCCCTGGCAACGGTCAGGACGGAAGCCGACGAACGCGTCAGCGGCGATACGGTGGAACAGAACCAGGATACGCGCCTGGTGCTCAACCCGGCGACGGCGCTGCGCGCCACCAGCCTGATGTCCAACGGCCATTATTCGGTGATGGTGACGGCTACCGGATCCGGCTACAGCCGCTGGAAAGACCTGGCGGTGACGCGCTGGCGTTCCGACCCGACGGAAGACAAGCTCGGCAACTACATCTTCCTGCGCGATGTGGATTCGGGCGAGTGGTGGTCGGCGACCGTCGAGCCGAAACGCGCGCCGGACGAGGTCTGCCAGACGCATTTCTCCGACAACAAGGCGCGGTTCATCAAAACGGTCGGCACGCTGCGCTCCGAGGTCGAGTGCATCGTCGTGTCGGAGGGCAACGGAGAAGGGCGGCGCGTAACGCTGGTCAACGAGGGGCAGTCGGAGCGAATCATCGAGCTGACCTCCTTCAGCGAGTGGGTGCTGGCGCCTGAAGTCGCCGACAATGCACATCCCGTCTTCTCGAAAATGTTCGTGGAGACGGAAATCTCGCCGAACGGCAACGCCATTTTCGCGCATCGCCGCAAGCGAGCCGGTGGCGAACCCGACATGGCGGCAGCGCATTTCCTGACTGCGGCGCCGGGCCTTGCGCGCGACCTGCAGGCGGAAACCGATCGCCGCGCCTTTATCGGACGCGGCCGCAGCATCGCCGACGCGGCGGCCTTCGACGCCGACGCGGAGCTCGCCGGAAATCAGGGCTTCACGCTCGATCCGGTGGCGGCGCTGCGCTGCCGCATCAAGGTCGGTGCCAACACGAAGGTTTCGCTGACCTTCTGGACAGTGGTCGGAGCCGACCGTGCCGACGTCGACGACACCATTTCCAGACTCGACCATCCGGAGGGCTTCTCACGCCAGGCGATACTGGCCTGGACCCGTTCGCAGGTGCAGACGCGGCATATGGGTCTCAGCCTCGCCGAGGCTGCCGACGTGCAGAAACTGGCTTCCTACCTGATCTATCCCGACCCGTTCCTGCGCGTACCGCCGGGCACCATCGCCTCAGGCCTGGGACCGCAATCGACGCTGTGGCCGATGAGCATTTCGGGCGATTATCCGATCTTCCTGGTCAGAATCGGCAATGTGGCCGACCTCGAGATCGTCGCCAACGCGCTGCGCTTCCAGGAATATATGCGCGCCCACGGCTTGCTGGCCGACCTCGTGGTGGTCAACGAGCAGGCGTCGTCCTATGTGCAGGACCTTCAGCAGGCAATCGAGTCGCTGTGCGAGAACAGCAAGCTGCGCGGCAAGGAACTGGGGCCGCGCCAGCACATCTTCGCCGTGCGCCGCGACCTGATGGACGCGGCCTCATACCAGACGCTGATGTCGGTGGCGCGGGTGGCGCT
>JBKJRE010000270.1:0-5638 GCA_046594775.1 Rhizobiaceae bacterium
CGATTTCCTGCATCTCCTCAAGCGTTGGAATACTGACGCCGATCCATTCCTCGATCGTTGCCTCTTCCTCCCTGGTCGGAGAGAGCAGGTCGGCCCATACCACGCGGTCCCTGTTCGCCTGAAAATCCTCGACGACCCGCAGCCGGTCCTTCTCAGCGACGAATGCCTTGATCATCGCTGAATCTCCCTTGCTCCAAGAAGAAGCGCCCAGGCCCTTATCTGGCCTGACACGCGCGCGAAGCTGCTGCCTCCCGGTCGCCGCGCTTAGCCTCGGCATTGTTGCGCGTCAAGAGGGCGGAGTGTCCCTAGGTGTTGAACCTGAAGAGCAGAACATCGCCATCCTGCACGACATATTCCTTGCCTTCGTCACGCGCCTTGCCGGCTTCCTTGGCCGGCACCTCGCCGCCGAGCGTGACGAAGTCATTGTAGCCGATGGTCTGGGCACGAATGAAGCCGCGCTCGAAATCGGTATGAATGACGCCTGCCGCCTGGGGCGCCTTGGTGCCCTTGCTGACCGTCCAGGCACGCGTCTCTTTGGGACCGACGGTAAAATAGGTGATGAGGTGGAGTAGCTCGTAGCCGGCGCGGATGAGCTTGTCGAGACCTGGCTCCTCCAGACCAAGGTCGGCGAGGAATTCCTGGGCTTCCTCTTCTGGGAGCTGGGCGACCTCGGCCTCGATGGCGGCGGAGATGACCACGGTGCGCGCGCCCTGAGCGGCGGCCATTTGCTCGACCGCCCGTGTGCGATCATTTCCGGAAGCAGCGTCGGCTTCCGAGACATTGCAGACGTAGAGGACCGGATGCGAGGTCAGCAGGTTAAGATCCTGCAGGATTTGGAGTTCGTCGGGTGCAATGCCGTCGAGCAGGATACGCGCCGGTTTTCCGGCCTGCAGAAGCTCAAGCGCCTTGTCCATCATCGGCAGAACAGTGAGCGCCTCCTTGTCCTTGCTGGCGGCGCGCTTGCGGAACTGGGTGACGCGGCGCTCCAGACTTTCGAGGTCGGCCAGCATCAGCTCGGTCTCGACTGTCTCGGCATCCGCGACCGGGTCAATGCGACCCTCCACATGGGTGATGTCGTCGTCTTCAAAGCAGCGCAGCACGTGGACGATCGCGTCGACCTCACGGATGTTGGCAAGGAACTGGTTGCCGAGACCCTCGCCCTTGGATGCACCGCGCACAAGGCCGGCAATGTCGACGAAGGAGATGCGGGTGGGTATGATCTCCTTCGACTTTCCGGCAGCGGCAAGCTTTTTCAGCCGCGGATCGGGGACCGCGACCTCGCCGGTGTTCGGTTCGATGGTGCAGAAAGGGTAGTTGGCGGCCTGGGCTGCCGCCGTTCTGGTCAGGGCGTTGAAAAGCGTCGACTTGCCGACATTTGGCAGGCCAACGATGCCGCATTTGAAACCCATGATTCGTCAAGTCCTGTTGCGCGTTCTGAATTTGACCCGGGCTATGGGCGACCGGGTGGCTAATCGTCAAGCTTTCGATGCCGGAGGCAGCGACAATAGAACCAATCAGGGAGCCGACATTATTCCTTGCCGCCAAAGAGCTTCTTCAAAATAGAGGCCATCGGCCCACCCTCGGGGACTTTTACCGCGGGCGCCTGTTGCCGTGCCTGGCGAATGTGACTCTGCTTCTTCGGCGAAATACCAGCTTTGTCCTCACCAGACGTGCCTTGAACCGCGAGCACAAGCTTGTTCATGAAACCGGATTCGTCGCCCTGTGCGATCAACCCGGCGTTGTCGCCTAGGCTGTCGAGAAGGGGATCAAGCCATTGCCTGTCGGACTTGGCAAAATCGCCCAGCACGTGGTGCTGCACCATGTCGCTGACGCCCGGATGGCCGACGCCGATGCGCACGCGGCGATAGTCCCGGCCGACATGGCCGTCAATGGAGCGGATGCCATTGTGGCCGCCCGAGCCGCCTCCCGTCTTGATGCGAACCTTGCCTTCGGCAAGATCGATCTCGTCATAAAAGACTGTGAGGGCGGATGGTTCAAGCTTGTAGAAGCGCAGCGCCTCGCCGACCGACTGACCTGATTTGTTCATGAAAGTCTGCGGCTTGATCAGGACGATCTTTTCGCCGTCGATCGTACCTTCGCTCAGAAAACCCTGAAACTTCCTGGACCAGGGCGAAAATGCATGGCGGCGGGCAATTGCGTCCGCCGCCATGAAGCCGACATTGTGCCGATTGTTGGCATATTTGGCGCCCGGATTGCCGAGACCTGCAAACAGCAGCATCGAAGCGGCCCTCCCGGCGCGAACCGAGGATCACTCCCCGGCTTCTTCCTTTTCGTCGCCGTCTTCTTCTTCGTCCGTCTCCACCTCATCGTCCTCGGCGCCATCGGCTTCCGACTTCATGGCGGAAGAGCCGGCAATGGTTGCGATGGTGAAATCGCGATCGAAGATGACCGGCTTGACGCCGTCCGGCAGCGTGACAGACGAGATATGGATAGAATCGCCGATTTCGGTTCCCGCGAGATCGACGGTGATCGACTCAGGAATCGCATTGGCCGGGCAGTGAAATTCGACCTCGTGCCGCACGATGTTCAACACGCCACCGCGCTTGAGGCCCGGAGATGCCTCTTCGTTGATGAAATGCACGGGAACGTTGACGTTGACTTCAGTGTCCTTGCCGATGCGCAGAAAATCCACATGCATCGGAAAATCGCGCACCGGGTCAAGCTGGTAGTCCTTGGGCAGAACCTGAACCTTCTTGCCGCCGACATCGATTGTCGCCACGGTGGTCAGGAAGCCGCCACCATGGATCTTGTAGTAGATATCCTTGTAGGACAGCGCAATAGCCAGGGGAGGCTGCTTGTCGCCATAGATGACTGCAGGCACTTTGCCGTTGCGGCGAACTTCACGGGCGGACCCCTTACCGACCTGTTCGCGCGCTTCGGCCTTGAGCTCGTAACTAGCGTTGCTCATGGCATTTCCTTTTCGTTTTCAACTGGAGCGCTCGCGGAAAGCCAAGGCTGACCGTAAACGTCGAAAGCCGCCGGGCAGGGCGGCTCTCAGCCGCGTTGCCTCCAAGGGTGTCTACGCGGGTGGCGGTGCTATAGCGGAAGGCGCTGAACGGCGCAAGACTGCAGTTCCGGCGCTGGTCCATGGCGCCTGTCTAGTCGAACAGGCTGGAGACTGATTCTTCGGTCGCGGTGCGCGAGATGGCCTCGCCGATAAGGTCGGCGATGGAGACGACGCGGATGTTCCTGGCGGCATCGACGCTCGATGTCGGCTGTATCGAGTCGGTGATGACGAGTTCCTGAAGCTTGGAGCTGGCGATGCGGGCGATAGCACCGCCGGACAGGACGCCATGGGTGATATAGGCCGTGACGCTGGTTGCGCCGCTTTCCAGCAGAGCTTCCGCCGCGTTGCAGAGCGTACCGCCGGAGTCGACGATATCGTCGATCAGCAGGCAGTCCTTGCCGCGAACTTCACCGATGACGTTCATCACTTCTGAATCGCCCGGCCTGTCGCGGCGCTTGTCGACAATGGCCAACTGGGCGTCGAGCCGTTTGGCGAGCGCCCGGGCGCGGACCACGCCGCCCACATCGGGAGATACAACCATGACATTGTTCAATTGCCGGTATTTGGCTTTCACGTCGCGCGCCATGACCGGCACGGCGAAGAGATTGTCGGTGGGGATGTCGAAGAATCCCTGAATCTGGCCGGCGTGGAGGTCAAGGGTCAGGACGCGGTCGACGCCTGCCCGGGTGATCATGTTGGCGACGAGCTTTGCCGAGATGGGCGTGCGGCCCGAGGCGCGACGGTCCTGCCTGGCATAGCCGAAATAGGGGATCACGGCGGTGATGCGGCGCGCCGACGAGCGCATGAACGCATCGATCATGATCAACAGTTCCATGAGATTGTCATTGGTGGGATACGACGTCGACTGGAGGACGAAAACATCTTCGCCGCGTACGTTTTCCTGGATCTCGACGAAGATTTCCTGATCAGCGAAGCGCCTGACGCTGGCTTTTCCGATAGGCACATTGAGGTAGCGGGCGACGCCTTCGGCCAACACCCGGTTCGAATTGCCTGCGAAAAGTTTCATTCAGCGTCCCTAGCAAAAGGCCACTTTGCTGACCGGGCTTTTAGCGGCATGGCATACTATTGCAAGCGGCAGCGCGATTTAATCCAAAGAAAGGATGACCGGCGGGCGACGCCGCACTGCGTCAGCCGGTACGGGAGGCGAGCCAGGCCGCGAGCTGGTCAATCGTGTCGTCGGCGATCGACTGCATCGTGGCGGCCGAAACCGCGCCCCAGCCTTCACCCGCGCCGGTTGCCGCATCCCGCTGTCCGTTCATCCTGTGCAGCCGGTTGCCGCTCCCGTCGTAGACGTCCCAAACGTAGAGGACGGTGGTCTGGCTGCCCTCCGTCATGGTCGAGAAATATCCCTTGAGCACGTGGGTGGTGGCCGGGTCTGCGGTGCCGACAAGGCTCATGCCCCGCGCCCGCGCTCGCGTCGCCAGCCTTTCGGTCAGCGGGGTCGCCGCCTCAACCGTGGCGCCGACAATCGGGTCGAAATGCAGCTTTGTCCGCTTGGCGAGGTCTGGATTGAGGGAAGCCGCAGCGCCCATCGAGGGTGTTTGCGCCGCCAGCCCGCCATCACTCCCCGCGGCTTGGGTGACGCCGTCAAGCGGCGCGATCGCGGAAGGATCGAGCACGTCCTGACTGCTGTTGCAGGAGGAAGCGGCCAGGGCAGCCAGCAACGATCCGGCCAGATATGGCAATCGCCTCATTGCTTAAAACTCCAAACACCTCGCCCCCGCGCGCCCGGAACCAACCCTATCACTGTACGATCAAGTCGAGATCATGGCGAGACAGCGGCTTCGGTTGCGAATCGGTGGTGAGATAGGTGCGCCCGAGCGTCATTGCGGTCTCGGTCTCGGAATCCATGATGATCATGTGTGCGAACAGCGTCATGTTGGGGGCGATGGGTTCGGGATTGCCCTGATAGAACATCGGCATGTCCATCCAGGAGGGCGTAAAACGGGCTCCTAGCGAGTAACCGCATGCATTGAGGCGGTGCTTGGTCAGCCCATGGGTCTCCATCGTCCGCGCATGGGCGTCGAAAACGTCGCCGAATGTATTGCCCGGCACCATCGCCTTTTCGACGGCGAGAATGGCGGCATGCGCCGCGTCGAAAAGCTCCTGATGCCGTTTGGAAACCTTGCCCGTGAGCACGGTGCGCATCATCGCCACATGGTAGTGATGAAACACGCCTGCCCATTCGAGCGTCAGCTGGTCATTCTTGGTGAGCTTGCGGCGGCCTGCCTTGTAGCGGCAAAGCAAGGCCTCCTGGCCGGATCCGATGATGAACTCGTTGGCCGGATAGTCGCCGCCGCCGGCAAAAACCGCGCCCTGCATGGCGGCAAGGATCGCGGCCTCGTCGCCACCCTGCTTGATCAGCGGAAGCGCTGCATCAAGCGCATCGTCGGCGAGACTTGCCGCCTTTTCGGCCTTTTTGATTTCCGCCGGGCTCTTAAACAGGCGGAGCCGGTTGATGATGCCCGAAGCATCGGAAATCTGCCCGAATGTCTGAAGCTGCTCGTCGAGCCGCCGCCCGTTGAAGGCGGCCAGGCCATGGGTGTCGTATTCCTCGCCGATCCGAGCGCCGAGAAGATCGAGATCGTT
>JBKJRE010000483.1:0-3058 GCA_046594775.1 Rhizobiaceae bacterium
CACAGGTTCGAATCCTGTCGGGTGCGAGTGGCGGAGATGTGCCGGGGTTGTGGCAGTCACGTTCAGTAGCTACCACTCCTCGTTCGCTAAAGGCTGAGCATTCAGTTCGTCGCGAACGGTTCGCCAGTTCGGCATCGCCGCATCCATGAGAGAAACGAAGCGCTCGGAGTGGTTGCGTTCGAAAAAATGAGTTAGCTCATGAACCACAATGTATTCGAGGCAATGGGGCGGCTTTTTGATGAGTTCGAGATTGAGCCAGATGCGCCGCGCCTCAATATTGCAGGTGCCCCATTTGGTTTTCATGCGCTTAAGGCCCCAGGCTGGGACTAGGATCTCCATCGCCGTTGCCCACTTGTCGACTAGCGGCGCAGCACGTTTACGGAGTTCGTGGCGATACCAGGCCAGGAAAACCCGTTCCCGAACGATTGGATCGCTGCCGTCGCGAACATGGAGGTCGAGGTTGCGGCTGTTTCTGACGTGGACATGTCCGGCGCGTGCGCCCTCGATCAAATTCAGCCGATAGCGCTGTCCTAGATAGAAGTGACTTTCCCCGGAAACATAGGCTCGTTCTGACTGTCGCGGTTGCGCATCGAACTTGGCGCGCTGACGCTTGATCCACCCCATCCGGGTGACAACGGCCAGGCGCACGGCGTCGTCACTCACCGCCACCGGCGCAGCGACCCTCACCCGACCATGTGGGGGATAGACGCCAAGGTGCAGGTTCTTGATGGGTTTGCGCACGACATCGACACGCAAGCCGCCGACCGTGATCTGACGGACTTCAATACTCATGCTGGTTTCTCACCAGGTCAAAGATCAAATCGACTTGCGCCGGATCGGGCAGGTGTGCGCGGATCGCATTGCGAACTTCCTTCTCCTTGAACTTGTTACCGCGCCAATCGTCCTTCTTGGTCTTGCGTATCTCGGCATCAAGCACGGTCGCAAGCGCCTCGTCCTTCCCGAGATTGTCATAAAGCGCGCGCTTGGCAGCGGTGTTCATGGCGACCGGGTAGCTCGCGCCTGTGGTCGGATTCTTTGCCTTCTTCGTGAGCGCCACCATCTCGTCGAGATACTTCTCGTAATCGATCGCCTGCTGTTTCCGCTGTTCGATCAGCGCGTCCAGAAGCTCCGACATCGTTTCGTAGTATTTCGGATTGATTGGCATCTCGTCGATGATCAGCTTGCGAACGTTGTTCTCGATCGTTTCGGCGACGGCTTCCTTGCTCTCACGAATGCCCTTCGGCAGCACATCCACTGCGCCTGCGCCGCGCTCCACGATAAGCTGAATGAGCGACATGTCGTCGAAAGCCGAGATCAGTTCGCTTTCTTCGGCGCGGATGTAGGTATCGATCAGATGCCGCATGGCCGGCTCATACATCTTGAGATCGATGTAGTCGCCGCTCGCGAGCTTCACCTCGTTGCGAACCTTTTCAAAATGATCGACATCGGCCTTGATCGCCGCGACCTCAGCGTCGGAATAACCCGCTTCCGTCATCTCGCTCGCAAGATCGGCATAGGCGCGCAGCAGAGAAGCCGCGAGCTTATAGAGGGTCAACCTCTTTGGCTCGTTCTCCTTCAGTGCGGCCTTGTCGGCAGTATCCTTGGCGCAGAAGAACCGCAGGTAGGCCGGCGTATCGCGTAGCGCCTCAACTGGCTCACACAGCGCCTTGATGGTTTCGAGCGCCTCGTCCAGCCGCTCGCGGGCCTTCTCAAGCCGATCAGATAACAGGCCCGCCACATCTTCCTTGGAGTAGCCGTCCAGTGCGCCGACCGTATAGTCGTGGATCGATGTTTCAAGGCTCTTGAACAGGTCCTTGTAATCGACGATGTAGCCATATTCCTTGTCGTCGCCGTCTAGGCGGTTGACCCGGCAAATCGCCTGGAAGAGGCCGTGATCGCGCATCTGCTTGTCGATGTAGAGATAAGTCGCCGACGGCGCATCGAATCCAGTCAGCAGCTTGTCGACGACGATCAGCAGCTTCATTTGCCCGGGTTCATCGATGAATTTCTTCTTGGCGTCCTTCTCGAATTTCTCGGCGTCCTGACCGCCCAGCATCTTGTTGTAAATCTCGTATTGCCGGAGCCGTTCGTTCAGGCCCGCGCCGCTGTCCTGCCCTTTGATATCGTTGGGTGACGGCTTGTAGGAGGTGACGATTGCGCACTTTCCCGCCAGATCGGTCTTGTCGAATAGCTCGTAGAATTTGCACGCCTGATAGATACTGGATGACACCAGCATGGCATTGCCGCGCCCGCTCTTGAGGCGATCCTTCAATTCCATGTCCATAAGGATATCAGCGACGATCTTCTCAAGGCGCGATTGGCTTGAGAGCACCTTTTGCATGGTGCCCCAGCGCTGTTTCAGCTGCGCCTTGGCGAGATCAGTGAGGCCTTTGGTCTTTGCCTCGAACCACTGATCGATCTTGGTGGATGACGTGATGTTCTGATCGATATCCCGCGCCTCATAGCGAAGGTCGAGAACCACGCCGTCGCTCACCGCCTCGTCGAATTTGTAGGTGTGGATATAGGGGCCGAAAATCTCGACGCTCTTCTTCTTGTCTTCCTTCAGCAGCGGCGTGCCGGTGAAACCGATGAACATCGCGTTGGGCAGGATTGCCTTCATGGCCTTGTGGAGGTCACCGGTTTGGGTGCGGTGGCACTCATCCACGAAGACATAGAGATCGCCCTTAGGCCTGAAACCTGCGGGCAGCGCTTTCCGCATCTCCTCGATGTAGCCCGAGAAGTCGCCATACTCGTCGTCTTCGACCTTCCCGCCGAATTTGTGGATCAGCGAACACAGGAGCCACGGGTTGGTATCGTTCAGTTTGGCGATCAGGTCGGCGCCGCTCTTGGTGCGGACGATCTCCTCGTTCACACCCTTGAAGACCCTTTCGATCTGCTCATCGAGTTCGGTGCGGTCAGTGATGATCAAAACGCGCGCGTCCCAGCCATGGCCACTTCGTCAAGGCCAGCGGCTTGCGGTGGTTGAGCTTTATGGTTTTGTCACCAGTCCCATGGGCCCGATGCGTCAAGGCCCTGCCGGTGCTAACGATCCTGTGCC
>JBKJRE010000587.1:0-5312 GCA_046594775.1 Rhizobiaceae bacterium
CATTGCGACGACCGCGTCCGATCATCACCCGCTGTTCGTCGACATGGATCTCGAGACCCCCGGCGCGGGCCAGCCGTGAACCGCTTGTCTTATGACATTTGCTGGTGGGCCGGCGAAAAAAGGGACTGGGTGAAGGCAGCCAGCGTCTCTCTGGCTATCCCCCGGCAAGACGCGGCAGCAGGAAGATTTCGGCGCCTTTCGGCAATTCCTTCGACCAGGTGTCGCGATAGATCACGCCGTCGATGGCGACGGCGATGCCGCGTTCGAGGTAGGGCTCGAGGCCGGGATACTGTTCCGCCAGCTTCTTGAACAGTTCCCGGATGTCCTTCGCCTCGATGTCGAGCTTGTTCTTGCCTCCGGCGGCCGCGCCAAGCGACCCCCAGAGCGTCACTTCGACCATCAGCCCGCCCGTTCCGCCTCGATCGCCGCCAGGATGCGCGGCGGTGACATCGGGATATGCGTCATCCGCACGCCTGCCGCGTTCGATACCGCATTGGCGATCGCCGCGAGCGGCGGCACGATTGACGTTTCTCCGACACCGCGCACCCCATAAGGATGGTTGGGATTGGGGATCTCCAGAATCTGCGTGTCGATCATCGGCAGGTCCGAGCAGACCGGGATGCGATAGTCGAGAAAGCCGGGGTTCTGAAGCCGCCCGTCCGCGCCGTAGATATACTCCTCATTGAGCGCCCAGCCGATGCCCTGCGCGGCGCCGCCCTGGTACTGGCCCTCCACATAGGCAGGGTGGACCGCCTTTCCGGCGTCCTGGACGACAGTGTAGCGCAGAACCCTCGTGGCGCCGGTCTCCGGATCGACTTCGATATCGCAGATATGGGTGGCGAATGACACGCCGGCGCCGTCGGCGACGAGCTCGCTGTGGCCGGCGATCGGCCCGCCCGTGTTGCCCGACTTGGCCGCGATTTCCTTCAGCGACAGTGAAGCAAGATTGCCGTACTTCTCGCCTCTGGCGATGGCGTGGCCCTTTTCCCAGACAACATCCTCGACCGGAATGTCCCAGGTTTGCGCCGCACGTTCCCTCAGGGTCTGGATGGCGTTGCGCGCCGCCGAGATGGTCGCCATGGAGGAGGAGAAGGTGCCGCGGCTTCCGTCCGTCATGTCATTGTAGCCGAGCGTGGAGGTG
Organism: Rhizobiaceae bacterium; assembly: GCA_046594775.1. Lineage (GTDB taxonomy): Bacteria > Pseudomonadota > Alphaproteobacteria > Rhizobiales > Rhizobiaceae > CAMYMG01. The sequence goes on from JBKJRE010000587.1 coordinate 1,142, forward strand.
TCGGCGACCACCGCTTTCACATTCTCATAGGCGATGCCGAGTTCCTCCGCCGCCACAAGCGACAGCGAGGCGCGCGAGCCGCCGACATCAATGGTGCCAACGGCAAGCGAGACCGTGCCGTCCATTCCGACGTTGAGATCGGTGCATGTCTGGCCGCCGAAGTTGAACCAGAAGCCGCAAGCCATTCCGCGGCCCTGGTTCTTGCCCAGCGGAGCCTTCATGTGCGGATGGTTCTTCACGGCCTCGAGCGCCGGTCCGATGCCGATCGGGCCATACACCGGACCGTAGGATGATTTCGTGCCTTCGCGGGCGGCGTTCCTGATCCGGAATTCCACAGGGTCCATTTTGAGCATCTTGGCCAGTTCGTCGACGGCGCTTTCCACAGCAAACGCCGCCATCGGCGCCGAGGGCGCGCGATAGGCCGCGGTCTTTGGCCTGTTGACCAGCACTTCGTAGCCGACGGTCTTGACGTTATCGAGCTTGTAGCAGGCGAACGCGGTCATGGCGCCGAGCTCCGCCCACATGCCGTAATAGGGGCCGCAGGAATAGCGCAACGACGCCGATGCCGCCGTGATCGTCCCGTCCTTGCGGGCGCCGATCTTGACGTCGATCGATGTCGCGCTGGTTGGTCCCGAAGCGCGGAACACCTCATCGCGCGTCATCACGAGCTTTACTGGCCGGCCGGCCTTGCGCGATAGCGCCAGCGCGACCGGCTCTGCCCAGACATGGGTCTTGCCGCCGAAACCGCCGCCGATCTCCGACGAGGTGACGCGCAGCTTGGAGACATCCATTCCAAGGAGCTGGGCGCAATGCTGGCGATAGACGAAATGGCCTTGCGTGCAGACCCAAAGGTCGGCGGTTCCGTCGGAATTGGCGTTCGCTACGCAGGCATGCGGCTCGATATATCCCTGGTGCGTCTGCTCGGTCTTGAAGGAGCGTTCGACGGTGAAATCGGCCTGCTTGAATCCTTCCTCGATGTCGCCATGGCCGTACTGGGTGCGCTTGGCGATGTTGGATGGTTTGTTGGGCTTGGGGTCCACGCCCTCGGTAAATACCGTCTCGTGGAGCACCGGCGCCGTGGATTTCGTCGCCTCGTCGACGTCGGTTACATGCGGAAGTATCTCGTAGTCGACCTCGATGAGCTTCAGCGCCTGCCTCGCCGTGCGGGCGTCGACCGCGGCGACAGCTGCCACCGCATGACCGTCATAGAGCGCTTTCCGGCGCGCCATGCAGTTGTCCAGGATGTCGTACATGGCGGCATCGCCGTCGGTCAGGTCGGGCAGGTCGGCCGCGGTGATAACCGCCTTCACGCCAGCCAGCCTTTCGGCCTTCGAGGTGTCGATCTTTCTGATTTTCGCGTGCGCATGCGGGCTTCTGAGAATGCGCCCAATCAGTTGGCCGGCCATATTGAAGTCCGCGCCATAGCGCGCGCGGCCGGTCACCTTGTCGACGCCGTCGGGACGGATGGGACTGGTGCCGACCGACGTGAAATTGCGTTCCTGGTGGCGTGGATCAAAACCCATGGTCATGCGCCCTTCATAATGGTTGCAGCGTCCTGAACGGCACGTACGATCTTGTCATAGCCGGTGCAGCGGCAGAGATTTCCGGCGAGGCCGAAGCGGATTTCCTCCTCGGTCGGGTCGGGGTTCTTGGCCAGAAGGTCTTTCGCCGCAATCAGGAAGCCCGGCGTGCAGATGCCGCATTGCAGGGCCGCGTGTTCGAGGAACTTCTGCTGCAGCGGATGCAGCCTGTCACCCAGCGCCATGCCTTCGACTGTCTCGACCTGCCGGCCCTCTGCCTCGGCGCCGAGCACCAGGCAGGAGCATACAAGCCGGTCGTCGAGAATAACGCTGCAGGCGCCGCAGTCGCCCGTGCCGCAGCCTTCCTTGGCGCCCGTCAGGCCCAGGCGATCACGCAACACGTCGAGCAGCGTCTCGTCCGGCTGGCAAAGGAATTCCACGTTATCGCCGTTGATGGTGGTGGAGACTGCTATTCCAGCCATTATTTTTCTCCTGCACGCGCATAGGCGGCCATGGCGGCTCGTTTTGCCATGACGCCGGCAACCTTCTTTCTGAACGCGACGGTGCCGCGCTTGTCGTCGATCGGACGGCAGGCCGCTGAACAGGCCTCGGCAAGCTTCTCCAGCGTGGCTGCATCCGCTTTGGTGCCGACAAGGATCCGGGCGGCTTCCTCGACCAGGAGCACGGTTGGCGCCGCGGCGCCCAGCGCCACGCGGGCCGATTTGACCACGCCACCCTCATCGAGCGTCAGGCTCACGCCGGCGCTGACCACCGCGATATCCATCTCGGTGCGCGGAATGAAGCGCAGATAGGCGTCGCCAGAATGCGGCGGGCGCCTGTCGAGCAGGATTGCTTCGATGATTTCGCCCTTGGCGAGCGACGTTTTGCCGGGCGCCGTCGCCACTGCCTCCACCGCAATCGTGCGCCTGCCTCCCGGTCCGGCAATCGATGCCCTTGCGCCGGCGGCAACCAGCGCCGGCACGCTGTCGGCCGCCGGCGAGGCATTGCAGATGTTGCCGACGATCGTGCAACGTCCCTGCACCTGTTTAGAGCCAATCAGCTTCGCTGCTTCGACGACGCCGGGCCATTCCTTTTTCAAGACCGCGCTTTCGCCCAGTATGGCGCAGGGAACGGCAGAACCGATGCTGAAGCCCTCGGCTGTTTGGCGTATCTCGCGCAGTCCCTCGACAGACTTGATGTCGACGATCAGGTCCGGCTCTATAAAGCCGCCCTTCATCCTCACCAGCAGGTCGCTGCCTCCGGCGAGAATTGCGGTTGTGCCAGCCGCGCCTGTCAACAGGCCAACAGCTTCTTCCATTGAATGCGGACGCTCGTAGCGCATCTTCTCCCCTTGATAATCAAAATGCCATCAACCCGTTATAGTGCGTCCACCCGGAATCTCCATCCGGTTCGTCCATTTTGTCCAATGAAACCGGCCGCAGGGGATCAGTCCCCAACGACCTGAGAATGTGCGCTTTGAACCAGGTCGGCAATCCCGGCTTCCGAGCCAAAGAGCACCGTTGACTCTCGACGATGGACGACGGCTTTCACACTGAAAGCCAATCCAGGCCGGTTCATTGGCAGATTTTGGCGGACCAGAAGTTTCTGCATCAATCGTTGGAACAAGCCTGACGCGTATGGAGGAGTCCCTCCGGCATTGCAAGCCTTCAGGGCCGGAGAGAACCGATCTGCTCTTGATGCGTTGGGCTGGGTAACCCGCATTTCGCGCAGTTAGGAAAAGGAAATTTTCATGACCAACCAGATCCCGAAAAACGCTCTCATTGTCGTTGGCACTGGCGAAGGAGCCAGATTTTTCAGAAACGTCGGCGATGCCACCAACATCCAACTGCAATCGGACGGACATATGGATGCGGGCAATATGGCGGATGAGGGCCCAGCTGGAAAAAGCCCTCCCGAACAGTCTGGAAAAGAGTCTATGGAGGCCACGTTCTCTAAGCTGTTGGCCAACCGCCTTTACTCCATGGCACATGCGGGCAAATACGATGATCTGGTAATGGTTCTTGACCCAGACACTTTGGGCGAGGTGCGCCCCCTTTTGCACAAAGAAGTGCAAGACAAGTTGCGGTTTGATCTCGCGAAGACGCTGTCCAACAGTTCCACTAGTGAAATAGAGAAATCACTGAAAGCTGCAGTCTGAAGCTTCCAACCCAGCATTGGGCGGTTGGTAATCAAAGCATGCGCTATCGACCAGCGGTGTCGATCGGAATTGGTATGTGTGACGATTAGCGTGTCGCCTTGACGGACGCACCTCGTGCACTCGGCCAAAATCATTCAGGTCCCGATGCAGCGATCAGATCAAAAAACTGTTTGTTTTCAACCGTTTGGATTGGTGGGTGTGGTAGGGATTGAACCTACGACCCCTTCGATGTCACCGAAGTGCTCTCCCGCTGCCATCGCATCCGCTCTAAACGAAAGACTGAATAAATTCAGCTGCTTACGCAGTCTACGATCTTTCTTGGCTACACACAACCCTCGCCGATTTAGCGCTGTTTTTGAACCTAGCTGTGACACCAGTGTGACACGAAACTGGATGGTTTAGGGAGCGACGGCGATATTTCGAACCCTCATCTTTGCAGCCGCCGGGTCAAGCCAGACGTAGACCTTGGTTTTCTGAGAGTCGGTTTCGAAAC
>JBKJRE010000032.1:0-5654 GCA_046594775.1 Rhizobiaceae bacterium
GCGCGTGCAGCGCGCGCCGCACCGCCGGCGCCGGGACCACGTCGCCGCCGGTCAAGAGCTGGCGCACGCCGCGCAAGCCCTCGACATTGCTATCGACCATCTCGGCAAACAGCACCGACGTCAGCCACAACGTCGTGATGCCGTGGCGCTGGATGGCCTCGCCGAGTTCGATCATCGACGGCAGCGACGCCGGCAGCACCACCAGCCGGGCGCCGTTGAGCAGCGCGCCCCAGATCTCGAACGTCGAGGCGTCGAACGAGAGCGGCGCTAGCTGCAGCACGACCTCGCCTGGACCGAGCGCGACATAGTCGACGCCCTTGACCAGGCGCACGATGCCGCGATGGACAATCGCCACCCCGTTGGGCTGTCCCGTCGAGCCCGAGGTGTACATGACGTAGGCGAGCTGCTCCGCGCCCGTCGCCAGTGGCGCGACATCGCCATCCGCTCCGCCTTCCCCTGCCGTCAACGACAGTGCGCGCACGGCCGGCGGCAGGCGATCGCGCCAGGCCGGCTCGCTAAGCACGAAGGATAGACCCGCGTCGTCGATGATCTCCGCCAATCGACGCGGCGGGGCGCCCGGATCGAGCGGCACGTAGGCGGCGCCGGCCTTGAGAACGGCCAGCAGCGCCACCACCGCATCCACGCCGCGCGGCAGGTACACGCCGACCAACGCGTCGGGAGCGACGCCGGCGTCGCGCAGCGCCGCCGCCAGCGCATCCGCGTGTCGATCGAGCTGGCGATAGGTGAGCATGTGCGCGGCGCCGTCGATGACGGCGACGGCGTCGGGCGTCTCGCGCGCCTGCCAGGCGAACAGCTGGTGCACCGTCGCGTCACGCGGGTAGGGCCGGCTCGTCTCGTTCCAATGCGAGGGCGGAAGGCTCATCGCGCCGACACGCGCAGCCCGCCTGGTCCGAGGAGCCGGAAGCGCATGGGCCCACCTCATTGCAATGGCATGTGGACGGTGACGTCGACACCGCCGCCAAACTTCACTCTATGCCCCGGGGCCGGCATCGTCTTATCCGCGCTTGCTCTCTTCAGGGCGCGACGCAAGCGGGTGCGACCTTCTGGCCTTCGGCGCGAACACCCCGACGCCGAAAGGCAAATCGCTTCCGGCATTTTATTGCTCAAATCACGGCAGCGGCCACGCACGCGTCAAGACCGGAACGCCCCCGAGTTCGCCAACCCCCTCGGCAATGGCGAGTGCATGACATTGCGAGGGGCGGACTCGCGTAAAGCGCCAGCAGGAACCATCTTCGTGGCCTGGCGCAAAAGCGATCCTGATGTTGCCTTCCCGCAGCCCCATGATCGAGAACCGATCAAGCGGAAGACCAAGGCCCCGCCCGCGTGCCTTGACATAGGCCTCCTTGAGCGTCCAGTAGTCGAAGAAAAGATCCGACTGCTGTTGCGCCGGCAGTTGCCGCAAAGTGGCGACCTCTTCTGACGAAAAGCAGTGCTCCGCAATCGTCAGCAACGAGTCTCGTCCGCTGGTCTCCTCCACATCGACGCCGACGGCTTCGAACGGCGAGATGACGCAGGCGACGCAGCCCCTGGTGTGCGACAAACTGAAATACAGGACACCGGCCCCGACCGGCCCGGCAACCATCGGGCGACCGTAGCGGTCGGCCTCGAAGCACCATGCCGCGGGATCGGTTGCCGGCATCAGGCGCGAAAGTGCTGCGCGCACGAGGCCGTGCGACAGCACGAACGCTCGCCTGTGCTGCTCGAACATGAAGCGGTCGGCGTGTTGCCGTTCTTTCGGGGACAGCATCGCCATGCAAGCCGCACGGGCTTGCGCCGTATCGACATCCGCCAGCAGGCCGACATGCAACAGGATCACGCGATCGAGCATGGGCTCGACCGCATGACCGGCGTTAGCGTTCCGCCGGGTCGATCCCATCGATCCCGTAGCCGTGCTCCATATGATGCGCACAATAGAGCTCATTCGGCTCGGCAATCATGGCGCATCGACGCAGCGTCCCCTTCAGCAGCACCTGGCACTGTCTGGCTTTCGCTTTCACGAGTTCGCGTAGCTCATTGAGTTTTTCTTCCGAGGCGCCCGCCGCCAAAGCCAGCTCAAAGGCTTTCTGGGACAAGCCGCTGTCAAACCCCTGCTGCGCGCGCACCGCCATGATGTCCGAGGTCAGCGGGGCCATGATCTGGTTGGCGAATATATTCTCGAAGGGATTGATGTGGCGATGCTCCACGATAAGACCCTTGCGGACCTTGATGGCATGAAGGGTCGGAATCGCGATCTGATGGTCGGCTGGCGGCCGGCCCCAGAATTCCTCATACTGGGTACCGCGACCGGTAATCAGGCCGACGACCGCGACTGGATCGGAAGCGATGATTTCACCGATGACCATGAACCAGTCCGGAAACGCCCTGAACAGCCCCTTGAGCATCCTGACATGCGCCTCGGGACTGATGGGATCATTTCCAAAATACGTCTTGCTGCAGAACTGAGTTGGATGGAACAGCTTCTTCATGTTCTCGTAGTCTCGGGTGTTCTCCACCTCGATGTAGCGATAGAAAATGGCAACGTTCTCGACACGCCGCTCTTCGTCGGTCCGCGATATTCTTCCGGCGACGATCTGGTCGAACAGGTGATCTTTTTGCGGCGCCGTCATTGCCGTCGTATCTTCAGGCAGCACATAATTGCGCGCTTGTTGTTCCTTGACATAGCGTGCGGTGAGCGCCAGGTATTCCTGCCGCCGCTGCTCGCCTTCCGACAGCGGTTCATTGTCGGACGATGCATCCAGGTTCAACCGAAGCAGTTCGATAACATGGTCTCTCAGCCGTTGCGGCAACGCCTGGCCCTTGCCGCGAGTGGTCACCAGATCCTGGACGTACCGGTAAACAAGACCAGGGTCCTGGTAGCCGCGATCCGCATCCTGCGTGGTCTCGAGGGCCGTACCGCCGTTGGACCGCAGGTGGCTGGCGAGCAGCTGTCGCTCCGCCGGAGGCAGTGAGCGCAGGATCTCCTTGATCTGATCGGAATGCTCGTCGAGCATCGAGTCTTCACTGGCATGGACATCAGTTTTGCTGTTTTCAAGCGTGTTCACTGCCTTGCCTCCAGGTCCAATTTGAGTTGCTGCACTGTGAGTTGCTGCCGCAGGTACTCGCACAGTAGATTCGAACATCCATGGCCCGTCTTCTCTCAGTTTGCCGAATTGACCGCGCGCGCCGAGCCAAACCGTTCGCGAAAGTCGATGCCGTCTAGGGGGTTAAGGCGACGCCGGACGTCGTCCGGCCCGGCCAGAGCTTCGCCAGCGCCGGGACCGCTTTACCGCGCATGTGCTCCATCAGTCCGATCATGGCGAACGGCATCGGCAGCAGGTTCATGGCGAAATGCCAGCTCACCCGGTACCCCACCGCAAATTCGCGGCTGCCGATCATGCCCGCCCCGCCGAACAGCGTGCTCAGGCCGATCGGCTTGCCGATGAAATGCGCCGACACGGTGAGCATCAGATGCTCATAGAGGTGGAAGCCCTCGATGTAGAGCGCCCAGCGGATCCACTTCGATCGCACGCAATAATACAGGCAGCCAAGGCTGGCCAGGAAAATACTGTTGCCGATCAGATGCAACACTTCCATGCCCATCATCATCTGCCGCGGCGCGTCGGCGGCGGGGAACATGAACTGGCCGCCGCTGCGGACCATGTCGGTTACCCACGGCGACATCCAGGGAGTATTGCGGCCGCAAATGTTGGAGAGATCGCCGACGACCCAGACGCCGAACTGAAACGCATGCTCTGCGAAATGACCGACCTGAAATGCCAGTCCGAGCCCGGCGACGGCAGCCAGCACGGTCGCTAGATCCAGCATTGGGACCGGCGCAGCTGCATTAACGGTATGTTCTTGAGCGACGATATGTTCTGAAGCCATGGTGTACTCCCGTCCCGTTCGGCCGCATGCTTCTGCCCGGCGCGTGTTCAGGTTACTTCCGGCTTGCGATCGCGATCTGACGGGGGACTCACGGGGGCATCACGGCGCGCACCGATTCGCCGCTGATCATTGTCCCCGACGGAGGTAGCGTCGCGAATTGAACCGGCGATGGTGCGGCGTCGCGCCGGACCGTTTGTGGTTCAACGCCCGGCGGCGCGGCGTGAACGGCTAACCAGATCCGCGGCCAGGAATGGTTGCGCGGCTGCCTGAAAATCGAGATCCGGGTAACGTGCACGCACCAGCCCTTCGAACATCACCAGCGCCCAGACCGCCGAGAGGAAGCCTGGTGCGCCGGGCAGTTCGTGCCGCCGCTGCAGATTGAAAACGGAAAACACGAAGTCGGCGATCAGGAAATTCCCCGCCGTCCGCCCGTGATATTCATGCATCACGGTTTCGACATCGCGCTGAAAGGCAGCGTCATCCAGGCTGTCGGGAACATGCAGCGCCGATCGCAGGATGGCGGATGCGCAGGCGCAGGCGTCGTTGCAGGCAAGACTGAGAAAGAAGTCTCGGAAGCAACATCGGTCGTTGTCGTTGAGACGCGCGATCAGTCCGGCGTCGATCAGCGCCACCGTGCCATCGCGACGCCACAACACATTTCCCGGATGCATGTCGCAGTGAACCACGCCGCAGACGAATATCATCGTATACAGCAGTTCGAGCAGATCGCGGGTCGCCCGCCGGAACACCTTGTCGGGAATGGGAGCCCGCATCAGCTGCGCGGTATCTTCGACGAAGTCCATTACCAGCACGTCATGCGTCGTCAGCGCGGCGTGCGGTTCCGGCACGACGATACGCCCGTGCGAAGGCAACATCGCCTTGAAGACGGCGAGGTTCCGGCTTTCCGCCAGCATGTCGGCCTGCCCGGCGACCATCGAAGCTATCATGTCAAAGGTCTCGACCACCGGCAGGTCGCGCGCAAATCGCGAGCGCCCAGCGATGCCGGCAATCCAGCGAAAGCTCGCCAGATCGCGATCGATCCGTCCGGCGATACCGGGACGAACGATTTTGACCGCAACGTAACGCCCGTCGCGGGTCACGGCCCGGCACACGATCGCGATACTGCCGGATGCGACGGCAACATCCGAGAAGTCGGAAAAGATCTCTGATAACGGGCGGCCCAGCCCGGCCACGACCGCAGCCCGGGTGCTGCGCGGCGACAACGGGCTGGCGCGATCCTGCAGTCGCATCAGCGGCTGCAGCAACGCTTCCGGAAATAGATCGACCCGGTAGCTGAGCATCTGCCCAACCTTGACGAAGACCGGCCCCAGCACCTCGAAGCAGACCGCCAGCGTTTCGCCGGCAGCCGCATAGAACCGTCGCTGCCCTCGCGACGCCGCCAACAGCATCAGCGGCAGCCGAAACAGTGCAATAGCGCAGGCGATCGCCAGGATCGTCACCAGCCGAAACAGATTTGATATCTTCATGAGGTGACGGACTCCGCTGACACCGGCGCTTCGACAGAAAATGATGCGCGCATCCGGTCCGCGACAAAACCATCGGCATCCGACCGGACCGCCACTTCAACGCCGCCATCCAGCCCGGCCAGCGCCATGAGGCAAAGCCGTACTGTGTTGCCCTCGGGTACCGCAATGGGATCACTGATTTCGACCGCCCGCAACGCAGCCGGTCGGTGACGCGCGGACAGCGCGCTCGCCAGCTGCGCCATCGCTTCGAGGCCAAGGGCGGCCGCGAGGTCTTCGCCGCCG